>NZ_JBWYIK010000005.1:0-179303 GCF_056779735.1 Acinetobacter sp. 24-47-67 | reverse complement strand
CGCTGCGGGTGACTGTACAACAGTACCTTATAAACAAATCATCATTGCCACTGGTGAAGGCGCGAAAGCATCACTGTCAGCGTTTGATTACATCATTCGTTCTGGACAGTAATTTCAGCCTTAATATACCGCATTAAAGTGTAGCCCTGAGAAAACTCTTTCTCGGGGCGTTTTTATAAGCCAATATTATCTTTACAATTTTTGAATAAAACTTTATTTAAAATCTGCTTATATTGTTCTCATCCATGCTACTTGGATACTCATTGAATTAAAAAAGGAAGATAAAATGAATAAGATTCTTGTTGCTTTAGGTCTTGCTGCTACAGTTGCTTTGGTTGGGTGTAATAAGGATAAAGCTCCTGAAACTGGCGCGACAACTGGTGAACATTTAGAAAATGCCGCTGAACAAGCAGGTGCAGATATTCAGAATGCGACTGAAGATGCAGCTCAATCAACTGCAACTGCAGTCGACAATGCTGCTGATGCGACAGCGCAAGCTGCAGATAATGCTGCTGCACATGCTGAAAATGCTGCGCACAACGCTTCAGAAGCGGCTAAAGAAGCAACTGCTAATGCAGCAGCAGCTGTAGAAGAAGGTGCAGCGAATGTAAAAGAAAAAGCTCAACAATAATTTGAGTTCTACCAATTAAAGCCTCTTTAGAGGCTTTAATTTTTTCTCTAACAGAGCAATTTTACAGCCCCAAGATACGAATCAAGCCTATACTGTATGAATAACAACTCTTTTTTGAATAACATTTTCAGATAATAAGACAAAATCCTATGAGCTATTCACATCATACAGAACCACATTATATACATCGCACAGGTTGGTTAAGAGCTGCTGTTCTTGGTGCCAACGACGGTATAATTTCAGTCACTAGTTTAATCATGGGGATGGCAGCAAGTGGCGCGAATCAACATACCCTTTTAATCACTTGTATTGCTGGTTTGATTGCAGGCGCAACGTCCATGGCAGCTGGTGAATATATTTCAGTAAAATCTCAGTCTGATATCGAAGAAGCTGATCTAAAGTTTGAAGCAAGTGAGTTAGCACGCAATCCACAAATCGAACTGAAAGAATTAACGCATATTTATATACAAAGAGGACTATCACCCGAACTTGCTCATCAAGTTGCTATACAACTGAGCGAGCATGATGCGTTAGCTGCACATGCACGTGATGAAATTGGTATCCATGAAAATACAACAGCTCAACCTTTTCAAGCCGCTTGGTCTTCTGCCACCGCCTTTTCAATAGGTGCAGCTTGCCCTATGATCGCTATACTGATCAGTCCTCCTGCATATTTAGAATACAGTGTTGCCTTTTTTTGCATTTTAGCGTTATTTATTCTAGGGGCTTTATCTGGATATTTTGCTGGAACGTCTAAAGTAAAATCTGCATTGCGAATTACGCTTTGGGGAATCGCAGCGATGGCATTTTCAAGTTGGATTGGCTCACTGTTTAATGTACATGTCGGCTGACATATAAGAATTACAAATATATAAAATCAATATTACTCAGCAGCATTTAATGCATAAATGCAGTGTAGGACTATCAACCCACAATCAATCAATTAAAATACTGATGTGTTTTATCAGCTTTTCTTATCTTCATGTCCATTATTGCAGCTCAATCTGACCGATCACACTCATCGGTCTGGATCGCTATTGTTTTATTGATTGTAGGCACCCTTGGTGCTCATCAAATTGTGGGAATTAATCAAGCCCTGTTATTCCTTATTGGTGGTGCGCTTGGTATGACGCTCTACCATGCATCATTTGGTTTTACATCGAGCTGGCGCGTTTTTATTAAAGAACGCAAAGGTCGTGGTTTACGTGCACAAATGATTATGCTCGCACTGGCAGTGCTGCTCTTCTTCCCAGCTTTAGGTGCAGGTGAATTATTTGGTCAACCAGTTAAAGGCAACGTCAATCCCGTATCGATGTCCGTGATGATTGGTGCATTTATTTTCGGAATTGGCATGCAACTGGGTGGTGGTTGCGCATCTGGGACACTCTATACAGTCGGTGGTGGTAGCTCACGTATGCTGATCACTCTATTCTTTTTCTGTTTAGGCTCACTGATCGCTACTTCACATATTGAATGGTGGTTTGCACTGCCACACTTAGCCCCTATTTCAGTAGTACAAAGCTTTGGTGTTATTCCAGCGCTAATACTCAATTTCGTGCTATTTGGTTTGATCGCATTAGCAACAGTCTACTTCGAGAAAAAACGCCACGGTCAGCTTGAACAAGAACCTGTTGCAGCACATCAAGGCTGGAAACGTTTCTTAAAGGGACCATGGCCTTTAATTTGGGGTGGTATTATTCTCACCCTGCTTAATTTCGCCACGCTTGCATTGGCTGGTCGCCCATGGGGTGTCACATCTGCACTCGCAGTATGGGCAGCGAAAGGTGCAACATTAGTCGGAATTGATGTAACAGCTTGGGACTATTGGCAACAACCTGGAAATGCTAAAGCTTTAGCAAATTCGTTGTGGTTTGATATCACCTCTATGATGAATTTTGGCATCATGCTCGGCGCTTTACTTGCAGCAGGTCTCGCTGGAAAATTTGCACCGAGTCTCAATATCCCTAAACGCTCAATTCTAGCAGCAGTCATTGGGGGGATCATGTTGGGTTATGGCGCTCGATTAGCATACGGTTGTAACATCGGTGCTTATTTCAGCGGCATTGCATCAGGCAGTCTACATGGGTGGTTATGGCTGATTTTCGCTTTTATTGGTAATGGTATAGGTGTGAAACTTCGTCCACTATTTTTCCCGAATGAAAAGCCTCAGCCTGAAAAACTTACAGGTTGCTAATCAGCAAATATCGATATTTGAGAACGCCTAATTTCAATTGGGCGTTTTTATCTTTCTATAGTGCAATTACAACCACTTAATAGAAAAAGAAAAAGAAAAAGAAAAAGAAAGGAGTATTAAATTTCAGCTGATTGAAATCAGCTAAGTCACCAAAGTTTGTTCTTATAATAAATCTGAATGTGCTTACTTTGAGTTTGTTAAATGCTGCATCATCTATATAAAAACCCATCCGAAGATGGGCTTAAGATTTAGATATTAAAAATGAAGTCAAGCCTCTACTTTCTTTTTCAAAGTTGCATCTAATTGTTCTTTATCTAATGCATTATCCCAACGTGCTACAACGATTGCTGCACAAGCATTGCCAACAAGATTAGTTAATGCGCGGCATTCAGACATAAAACGATCGATACCTAAAATAAGTGCCATCCCTGCAACAGGTAATGCTGGAACAACGGATAATGTAGCTGCCAGAGTAATAAAGCCCGCACCCGTTACACCTGCAGCCCCTTTTGAACTAATCATCGCAACCAACAAAATTGTGATCTGTTCCCAAATGGTCAAATCGATATTACAGGCTTGAGCAATAAAAAGAGCAGCCATCGTCATATAGATATTTGTACCATCTAAATTAAATGAATATCCAGTTGGAATGACCAAACCAACGACCGACTTTTCACAACCCGCTTTTTCCATTTTATTCATCAGCGTTGGCAGTGCAGCTTCAGAAGAGCTCGTGCCTAATACTAACCATAATTCATCTTTGATATAGCGGATGAGATCAATGATAGAAAATCCATTGTATCGTGCAACTGCTCCCAGAATAAGCAGAACAAATAAAAGTGAAGTAATATAGAACGTTACGATTAATAATAGTAAATTTCCAATACTCGAAATACCGAAAGCACCAATCGTATACGCCATCGCACCAAATGCACCAATTGGAGCTAGTTTCATCAACATACCGACAAGGTAAAATACCGGAGCGGTCAGTGTCGTTAAGAAGTCTGTAACTGGTTTCCCTTTTTCACCCACCGCTGCAAGCGCTAAACCAAATAGAACAGCAACAAATAAAACCTGAAGAATATCACCACCCGCCAAAGGACTGATTAAAGTCTTTGGTATGATATTCATGAAGAAGTCAACAATAGAGGCATCCTGAGCTTTTTCAACATAAGTTGAAACTTTGTCACCTTCTAAAGCAGCAGGATCGATATTAAGACCTTTACCCGGCTGAATAAGATTAGCAACAATCATGCCCACAATCAGCGCAAGCGTAGAGAAAGTTAAAAAGTAAGCCATTGCTTTACCCGTCACTCGCCCCACTGCGCCCATATTCGTCATACCAGCAATACCCGTGACCACAGTCAAGAAAATAACGGGTGCAATGATCATTTTGACGATTTTAATAAAAGCATCGCCAAGAGGTTTTAAACTTGCCCCCAACTCCGGCATAAAATGTCCAAGTGTGACACCCGCAATAATTGCAAAGATGACTTGAACATATAAAATTTGATAAAACTTTTGCTTCTTAGGTGGTTGAGATTGCTCATCAACGTGAATATCCATGGAAGACCCTTCTAATTCAAAAAAGTGAATCCATTGTTAAATGCAATAAATTTCACACTCAAAAATGAATTGCGCGTTAAATAATTTCAAAGGTCGAAATTCTAGTGACATTCACTTTTTGAATGAAAAAGTCGGGCTTAACTATTAGTCTAAGAAAAAAAGATTTATAGAGTCCAATTGGGCTGAGATG
Source organism: Acinetobacter sp. 24-47-67 (assembly GCF_056779735.1). NCBI lineage: Bacteria > Pseudomonadati > Pseudomonadota > Gammaproteobacteria > Moraxellales > Moraxellaceae > Acinetobacter > Acinetobacter sp. 24-47-67. The sequence continues at coordinate 174,722 of NZ_JBWYIK010000005.1, read as the reverse complement.
ACTAAATATGAATCGTCATAAAAATTAACTCATATAAAATTAAGTTTTGATATTTTTAGAAAAAAAATGAAAATTAAAAATTCATAAGTTAATTTTGAATATTAAAAATACAAATAATTTTATTTTATGACCTAATATATACCTATAAAGTATAATTAAATTTCAATGCAATCTAAGAACAATATATATAAATATATAATTCAATATCTTATGTAAATAACCCTTAAAGAAATATAATCAAAAAATATTAATAATTTTAGTAGTATAAATTTAAAACACTCTTAAAAAATTGTTTTTATTATATTTTATCAAATAAATTCAACAGCTTATTTTTAAAAAATCATACTAAACCCGTTTTTCATTCATATATCTCCAATACCTTTTAGGTACGTATTGAACATGCAACTTAGGATTATCACGTGCCACTATATTTACACTCTTAAAATAATCCTTCCAAAGTTGATCATATAGCTCTTCTTGATCATCGAGTTCAATCATGAATGATTGACTAGAACCTAAATGGATATTTTGATCAATTTCGGCCGCATTCAAATTAACTTGATGGACTTGCTTCAAATCATAGTAAATTCCGTAGCGTCGCTTTTCATCATAAATTAACCAACGCTGATCTTGATAACGTGCTTTGAAATGCTTAGAGATTAAAGGTAGAACATTAAAATCTGGTCTTACTAATGATAAAAATAAACCATCCTTACACTTTTTAAAGCGAACAAATGCCTCCATTCGGTGCTTTTCACGACCAACTTGTTTAGCCCATTGTGCAAGCGCTAAAACATCATGATGACCGAAATTTTTTTCAACGGCATATTGGTGCTTAAAGATATAAATGGAATAATCAAATAGATGTTGGTATGCCACTTCCTGCTCAGACAAAAAAGTAAAATACCAATTACGCAAACTTGAAGCAGAAATTTTAGATTTTAAACCTTGCCAGACTCGTTCAGCTTGCTTTTCTTCACTGTAAACTCGGACTGACTCATCAAATAAATTCTGGTGAGCGTTTCCTTCAGTTTGAACTTTTACGTCGAACTCTTTGAATTGAAAAGCTCTAAAAACACAGCACAGCAACCCAGTCATCGTACCATCAAAAACATACACAGCCATTTAAAACCCAAATCCTAGTTGAGGTGACAGTTGTTTCACATATTTTGATTGCCCACTTTGTAAAATTTGCTGGCGGATCTGATGAGCGTGCTGTTCTCTTTTAAACTTAGGTGTATCAGCACATCGAATAAAATGTTGAGCACGATTATAAGCAACGCCTAAGCGCTTTAACTGATCGATATGAATTTTTCCAAAACGGCGAGCCTGTACAATTTTCTTAGCAGATCTCACACCAATGCCAGGAACACGCAAAATCATTTTATATTCAGCAGTATTAATATCCACTGGAAACTGCTCTGGATGTCTTAAAGCCCAACCTAATTTAGGATCAACCTCTAAATCTAAATTGGGATGTGCTTCATCCACAATTTCGTTGGCTTCAAATCCATAAAAACGCATTAACCAATCTGATTGATATAAGCGATTTTCTCGCAATAACGGCGGTGCAGAACCTACAGCAGGTAAAGCAGACTCTTCTGGATTGATAGGTATATATCCTGAGTAATACACCCTTTTTAATTTAAAATCTTTATAGTGCTTGTCAGCCATCAAGATTACATCACGATCTGTTTCGTGATGCGCACCGACCACCATTTGAGTTGTCTGACCTGCAGGCACAAATTTAGGAACCGACTTGATTAGTTTTCTCTCATCTTTCAACTCAATCAAACGGTCTCTCACAATACCTAAATCTTTCTGCACTTCTGCATGCGACTTTTCAGGTGCAAATTTCACCAAGCCTTCTTCTGTCGGCATTTCTAAGTTAATGCTCATCCGATCGACATACAGTCCAGCCTCATGAATAATTTCTTGCGAAGCACCCGGAATAGTTTTGAGATGAATGTACCCATTAAAATTTTCTTCCAGTCTTAATTTTTTTACGACTTGAAGCATTCTCTCCATGGTGTAATCCGCGGATTTAAAAATTCCTGAACTTAAAAATAACCCTTCTATATAGTTTCGACGATAAAAATTAATGGTCAGATCTACCACTTCTTGGACGGTAAATGCTGCTCGCTTTACGTCATTTGAACGGCGAGAGACACAATACGCACAATCATAAATACAGACATTTGAGAATAAAATTTTTAATAATGAAACACAGCGACCATCTTCGGTATAACTATGGCAAATTCCGGAACCTGTATTACCAAGACCTTTATCTTTGTTCTTGCGGTTACTACCACTTGAGGAACAAGACACATCATATTTGGCAGCATCAGCTAAAATCTGTAATTTTTCACGGATACGATCAGACATATATGTATGGGGAAGCAATGAGATTTCGAATATTATAATTGTTTATTAATTCTACCAAATGTCAGTGATCACTCATGCGACACAGTTTGACGCTTTGCATTTTCACACTAAATAATGAATATAATTTGATTCTCTGACCATGATTGTGCAAAGTGAAATTGAATCATGGAGCTTGATTATGTCTTTACTCGAACAATTATCCATTCAGCACCCCATTTTTTTAGCGCCAATGGCTGGGGTATCCACACCAGAACTGGCAGCTGAAGTATCCAATCAAGGTGGATTGGGGTCTCTTGGTTTAGGTGCTGCCAGTATCCAAAATGCTCGACAACAAATAGTTGCAACTCAAAAATTAACAGATTTACCCTTTCAGGTGAATTTCTTTTGCCACAAACCAACTGAACTTGATTCTGAACGGAATCTAAATTGGATAAATTATCTAAAACCCCACTTTGATAACTTTAATACTGAACCACCCAAAGAATTAAAATGTATTTACCCCAGTTTTTTAGATAATGATGATTTTTTAGATTTAGTCTTAGAAACTCGACCTAAGGCGGTGAGTTTTCACTTTGGGATACCTCATGCACATCAAATAGCTGCCCTCAAAGAGGCTAGTATTATTACGATGGTATCAGCAACGAACTTAGCGGAAGCTAGAGCAATTGAAGACGCTGGGATTGATATCATCATTGCACAAGGTATTGAAGCGGGAGGACACCGTGGTATTTTTAATGAGCATTTTGACAGTGCAATCAAAACAGCAGATTTAATAAAATTACTTGTTCCTACCTGCAAGATACCTGTCGTAGCAGCTGGTGGAATCATGAATGGCTTTCAAGCTAAATATATGATGAATCTCGGAGCTTCAGCCGTACAACTCGGTACTGCATTTGTACAATGCAAGAGTTCAGCTGCAAATGCAGCTTATCGTAATGCATTATTAAGTAAGCCTTTAACTCAAATTACATCAAGCATCTCTGGGCGACCAGCGAGAGGGATAATCAACAGTTGGTCAACTCTCGTAGATTTACCTCAGCGTGAGTTAGTTGCTCCCTACCCTTATGCATATGATTTAGGTAAACAACTAAATGCAGCAGCATTAACCAACAAAGATGAAAGTTTTGGTGCATTCTGGGCAGGAAGTAATGTAAATCAAATCAGAGTTTTAGAAGCACCTGATTTAATCAATCAAATCATATTAGAAATTGATCAATATGATGCTTAAATAATCGATAAAACCCATACCGAGCTGTAGTTTTTTAATTTACAATGAATTGTTAAATTATGTAGCGAAAAGTATGGGTTTTGTATTATTAGCACTTATGGCGTTTGGATTCGGAATAGACACCTATTCACATGCTCAAGATAAAGATCAGTCCACTCAACATAATGTTGAGCAGCTAGATGCTCAAATTTTAAATCAAGATCAATCACATTCTTCTGAAGAGAAAAAATCGTATTCTGAAATAAATTTACAACCTCTTGAATTTAAACAGTAGAATCTATGAATAACTTATTTCAGTTAAGTGCAGACATATAGAAACTCAACCTGATTTTAATAAATCCACAGATTCCACTTGAACATCACTCATAATTTGCCCTTCTGCCAAAAGTAAATCGAAATAATTGGCTACGACTTTGGCTTGTTCCGCTGTACTTTCTACTTTGTACATATTCTGACGAAATTCATTACTTGAGTGGAGACCTTTGGTGTACCACGCGATATGTTTACGTGCAATGCGACAGCCTGAATACTCACCGTAAAATTCATATAGCTCATTCAGATGACCCAATAGAACTTCTTTTACTTCAGCAATCGATGGCGCTGCAAGTGGCTGTCCCGTTTTTAAATAATGAGCAATTTCTCTAAAAATCCATGGACGACCTTGTGCTGCTCGACCAATCATCACGGCATCAGCACCAGTATGATCTAATACATACTTGGCTTTTTCTGGGCTATCAATATCTCCGTTTGCAATGACTGGAATAGAGATATTTTGCTTCACTTCTTTAATTAGATCATAACGTGCAGTATTTAAATACATATCTTCCCGTGTACGACCATGCAATGCTAAAGCTGCAATACCCGCTTGTTCTGCGCGCTTCGACACACGCATAATATTTTCATGTCCGTTTAAAAATCCTAAGCGCGTTTTAAGTGTTACAGGGACATCTACTGCCTCCACCACCGCATCTAAAATTCTGGCTACCAAGTCTTCATCTTGTAAGAGTGCAGAGCCTGCTAATTTATTGCACACCTTTTTCGCTGGGCAGCCCATATTGATGTCAACGATTTGAGCACCATTTGACACTTGATATCGTGCAGCTTCAGCTAAATCCCGTGGGTCTGATCCTGCTATTTGTGCTGAAATTGGAGCAATTTCACCATCAAAGTTGGCTCGGTAGAGACTTTTCTTGCTCATACGCAGCGTTTTGTCAGAAGTCATCATTTCACTAACTGCATGTCCTGCGCCAAAATATTTACACAATGTTCTAAATGGTCGATCCGTTACACCTGCCATGGGTGCTACAAAAACAGGAGTTGTTTTTTCGCGATCAAATAAATCACGGATCACAGGATGTTGAGACATGAATAATACCAATGATGATGAAACAGTTTCAGAATGCTTAACTTTTTAAATCTGCACTCATTGAGAGATTGAAATTAGATACAAGCATTAAATTATATAACGTTTGAAACTAAAAATATGTTTTATCTCATTTTGCTTGAATGTTAATGGATGAACTTAAGCTCAACACTTAGATTTATATTTGAAGCATGCTGCCATTATCTTGTATACATATAAGTTCTCACAAATCGTGAATGAAATAGTATACTTCGCTAGAATCTTTATCCCTGATACTTTGCATTTATGAAAAATAGCTTTCGCTCTAATGTAATTTTTAAAGCCTGTAGTGTTGCTACATTAAGTTTATTCATGAGTGCTTGTGGTGACTCATCATGGTGGAACACACAAGATAAAACGATTGATGCAGAACAAATCTCAAAACTCATTCCTGGCCGTGTTAATAATCGTGGTTCATGGGCCGAGGATATTTATAAAATAACCGAGCAACTCGGTATACCCCAAACGAAAGAAAATGTGTGTACCATTATTGCTGTAGTCGATCAAGAATCTAATTTTGTTGCAGATCCCCATGTACCCGGACTAGGTGCCAAAGCAGTTAAAGAAATTGAAGATCGTTTAGATGAAAAATTTAAAGATAAATTAGGAGATAGTATCGGAGGCACCGTTGCGGGGTATTTCCAAGAAGTCTTAAAAAATCAACCAACACCTGAAGACAATTATCTAAAACAAATGCGAAAAGTCTCCACCGAACGAGAATTAGATGAATTGTATCGTGAGATTTTTGCTCACATGGCAAAACACTACCATGTCAGTGCACTCACTGGTGCAGCTAAACTCGTTGGTCAAGATATTGGTGAAAAACTAAATCCCATTACCACTTTAGGCTCTATGCAAGTTCATATTAGCTATGCAAAAGATCATAAGCGCCAAGGTGGAAGTATCGCAGATCTAAGATCAGACCTTTATAGTCAATATGGCGGACTCTATTATGGTATTCACCGCCTGATGATGTATCCAGCAGATTATGATCAACCCATATATCGCTTTGCAGACTACAATTCAGGCATGTATTCAAGTCGTAACGCCGCTTTCCAAAGCATGCTCAATGAATTAACAGCAGCGGAGTTAACGCTTGATGGAGACTTATTACTGTACAATAAAAATGGCAATCCAAAAGCTGAAAAGAGTCAATCTGAACAAGAACTTATCAATGTATTTGCCGCAAATAATGTATTTATTACACCTCGTCAAATTCGAGCTGATTTAAAGAAAGAAAAAGAGAAAAAGTTTGAAGATACGCAAACCTATAAAGCTGTGACTGAGCTTTACGAAAAGAAAATTGGAAAAGAAAAATTTTATGCCATTATGCCTGAAGTGGTTATTTCAGGTCCTAAGCTTAGTCGCGACTACAATACCAACTGGTTTGCTACGCGAGTTAACGGTCGATATCAAACATGTATGCAGAAAGCAAAAAGAATCAAAACCTAGCATTATTTGATTTTGATGGAACATTATGTGATAAAGATAGTTTTACTAGCTTTATCTTTTACGCCTTATCAAAACGACATATTGTTAAGCAAGGACTAAAAACCCTGCCTTGGATTCAAGCCTATTTTTTAAATATTTACCCCGCGCACGCAATGCGCCCTAAGCTATTCAAGGCAATGTTTACTGGATTTTCTAGGTCTGATGCAGATCCGATTGCACTTGAATACGCCCATTCATTACAACAACACTTAAACTCACCCATTTATGAACAATTGATCAAGCATCAACTCCGTGGTGACCGCATTGCGATTGTCTCTGCATCCATTGATATTTATTTAAAACCCATTTCTCAGATTTTAAATGTAGATTTGATTTGTACTGAAACTGAAGTGCTCAATCAGTTTTATACGGGTCATTATTCTTCTCCTGATTGTAGTGGCGAAGAAAAAAGACAGCGCATACTCAAGCAATATGATGTAGACCAATTTCAATCAATTTATGCTTATGGAAATTCTTATGAGGATCAAGCGATGTTAGATATGGCTGATTATCCTTATATGGTCGGATCATCTCATCAATTACCCGATCTTGACCCACAAAAAAAGCTCGCCTAAGCGAGCTTTTTTTAATAAGAAATTAATAGATCGCCATATGATTGCGATGAATCATTTCTAATGAACGTGCTTCACCTAGAACTTGGTGTACCTTATCTGAGGGTAAGCCTTTGACAATTTCAGCGCTACGTGAACTAAAGTTAACACGACCAACTGCGACGCGATGCCGTTGCTGATCCACACACTCCACCACATCACCACGCTCGAAATGCCCTTCAACTGCTTTCACACCTACAGGCAATAAACTCCGATGATTTTCTTTGATTGCTTTCACAGCACCATCATCAATCACCAATCGCCCTGCAGTTTGCAAATGTGCAGCTAACCATTGTTGGTGAGCAGTGATTCGATCATTATCAGTGATAAACAACGTACCCAGCATCTCACCCGACATTAATCGAGTTAACACATGATTACTGTCTCCACTGGCAATCAGTGTAGGACATCCTGATTTCGCAGCTAAACGAGCAGCACGTACTTTGGTCAGCATTCCACCTCGACCAAACTTACCACCACCACCTGCCATATCAAACAAACTTTCATCTAATGCGCGAACTGTATGAAACAACTTCGCATTAGGATTTGAGCGAGGATCTGAATCAAACATCCCCTCTTGGTCTGTCAAAATAATCAATAAATCAGCATGAACTTGGCCTGCAACCATTGCAGCTAAAGTATCATTGTCTCCGAATCGAATCTCATCAGTAGATACAGTGTCATTTTCATTAATCACTGGAATCACTTTCCAATCGATTAGATGTTGTAAAGCATCACAAGAATTCAAATAACGGCGACGGTCAGCCAAGTCATCATGAGTCAATAAAACTTGGGCAGATTGAATATTGTGATTCAACAATACACTTGACCAAGTTTGTATGAGCCCCATTTGACCAATGGCAGCACAAGCTTGAAGACTGGGTAGATCCGTGGGTCGATTCTCAAGTTTCATTCGAACCATACCTTCAGCCACAGCACCGGAAGACACGAGAATAATCTCATGCCCTGCATTGTGTAGATCTGCAATTTGCCCCGCCCAATGCGAGATTGCATCTATATCTAAACCTTTTCCGTTTGCTGTGAGTAAAGATGATCCGATTTTAACAACGATTCTTTTGCAACCCTTGAGCTGACGTTGCCCATCTACCACTTCTATCATCTTGTCCTCTGTCTCTTATATAAAGAGATTAACGTACGTAGTACACTTCCATTTCGCCATCATCTTCATCATCGTCAAAATCGTCATCCTCTTGACTGGCAAGACGTTGTTTACGACGCATTTCACGATAAGCCTCTTTTGCGGCAATGGTTTGTTCACGTGTTTCAGCTTCAAGCTGATCACGGAATGCTTGCATTTCTGCTGCATACTCTGGATCTTCAACTTCGCGTTCGCGCTGTTGTTCAATTTGATCCATTAAATAATAAACGACTTCTTTGGTTCCCTCAGACATCAAGCCTGAAGTCTTAAATACTGGACCCTCCCATTTCAACTCTTCAAGGATGTGATTGCACCACTCATCTCTTGAGTCTTCAGGCAACTGATCTACTTTATTTAAAACCAACACCACTGGGAGTTTTGACAATGTTGGAGAGAACTTTAAAAGTTCATTTAAAATTGCCTTAGCATTATAAGCTGGATCTGATCCATCAATTGGCTGTACATCCACGATATGTAGAAGAATACGAGTACGCGCCAAATGTTTTAAGAAGCGAATACCAAGACCTGCACCTTCTGCAGCACCTTCGATCAAACCTGGAATATCAGCCATTACAAATGAACGGTGACGATCTGCATCTACAACACCAAGATTAGGTACCATAGTTGTAAATGGGTAATCTGCTACTTTTGGTTTTGCTGCAGAGACAGCACGAATAAATGTTGATTTGCCCGCATTTGGCATACCTAATAAGCCAACATCTGCCAAAACTTTCAGCTCTAGGCGAATTTCGCGGAACTCACCTTTGTTACCATGTGTACATTTACGTGGAGCACGGTTCGTTGATGACTTAAAGTGAGTGTTACCTAAACCACCGTCACCACCTTGAGCAACAAGAACACGTTGACCATTTTCAATTAAATCACCAATGATGTCGCCAGACTCAGTATCTACAATTGTTGTTCCTACTGGAACATATAGTGTTACGGATTCACCACCGCGACCTGCACAGTTTGCGCCAGCACCATTTTTACCACGTTCAGCACGAAATCTACGGGTATAACGATAATCTACAAGCGTACTGGTGTTGTCATCAGCTTGAATATATACGCTGCCACCACGACCACCATCACCACCATCTGGACCACCAAATGGTACGAATTTTTCACGGCGAAAACTGGCTACGCCATTGCCACCGTCGCCAGCCTCTACGGTAATGACTGCTTCATCAACAAAGCGCATAATGCCAATCCTCTAAAAACTTTAAAACCGCCTATTCTGCCATATTTTAAAGTATTTCTCGACTATATTTATGCAGGTTGAGAATAAGTTAGCGACTTTTTTCATAAATTGAGTCTTTAATATTTTGGTGTATCACTGCATTAAATTTGATTTATTCATTACTCATTGTTTTATCAAATGACATCATTGGTTTTATTTATTTCTGAAACCATAAAATAATGCCTATAGTGCATTAAATTGCACTCTAAGATTTTGACATGGATCGCTCTGCTACCCCTTTATCCTCACAATTCGTGCTTGTTATGGCTTTGGCCTGTGGTGTCTGTGCAGGTTCAGCTTATTTCAATCAACCACTGATTTATTCAATCGAAAGAAGTTTAGAAATTTCGACCAGCCAAGCTGGATTTACCGTGGTTATCGCTCAAGTGGGTTATATGCTCGGACTCATGCTTTTGGTACCCCTTGGAGATTTTTTTAATAAACGAAAACTCATTGTGAGTTTAATGATATTTGCGGCAATTTCGCAGATCCTTTTGTCTTTCAGCTCAGATATCAGCACTTTATATATCTTTACACTCTGTGCAACATTTGGAGCCATATCAGCACAAGTATTAATTCCTTTTGCTTCTTCCATTAGCCCACCTGAATTAAGCTCAGCAGTTGTAGGTAAACTCATGAGCGGACTGGTCATGGGGATTATTTTATCTAGGACATTTGCCGGCTTTGTTTCAACTTATTGGTCTTGGGAAGGCGTTTATTTTAGTAGTGGTATTTTGACTTTATGTTTTGCATGTTTAATGTGGAAAAAACTCCCCAACACTCAACCTGCTTCGCATTTACAAGTCACCGATATTTACAAATCACTTTGGAGCATCGCAAAGCATAATCCGCATCTCATACGCCGTGCCTGCGCGGGTGCCCTAGGATTTGGCATTCTCTCAATGGTGTTTACATCGATGACTTTTGTTTTAGGGAGTGCCCCATATCAATTTACTGATTTTCAAATTGGTCTATTTGGTCTGTTAGGTATTATCGGAATTTATTCCTCGAGTTGGTCTGGTAAAACAGTTGGCAAAGGGAAAGAAGAAATTGTCGCTCAATTATGTATCACCTTGATGCTGTTCTCTTGTATTCCATTATATTTCGCGCAACAGAACATCTTCATTTATGCACTTGGCGTATTGATGAGCTATTTTGGTCTCACTGCATTTCATGTTTTGAATCAAAATCTAGTCTATCGTATTGATGGTCAAGCACGCTCACGAATTAATGCTGTATATATGACCATTTACTTTTCAGGCGCTGCATTAGGTTCTTTAGGTGCTGTCTATGCTTGGGAACATTATGCATGGATTGGTTGCGTTGCTTTGGGACTGTTTTTCTCAATTTTAATTTTATGTATTGATCGTTATGATTTTAAGATCATGAAAACCATATAAACTTCTCGCTCAGTACACACTTTAAACTGAGCGATAACGAAATGATGAAGTATAACTATCGCGTAATAAGTGCCTTACTTTCCAAAATCTCGGGTAAATTTCGCTCTATCCAATGGATCAACTCATTTAATTTCATCGCTGCATTTGAACCCAATACAGTGAGTTGATACTCCACCTTTGGAGGAACTACTGGATAAACAGTGCGCAAAATAAAACCATCTTTTTCTAAGGTTTTTAGTGTCTGAGCCAACATTTTTTCGCTCACCCCCTCAATTCTTTGTTTTAGCTCACTAAAACGATGCACACCATCACTCAAGCAACTTAGGACGAGAACTGACCATTTACTGGTGAGATGCTCTAAAATTTCACGAGAAGGACATTCACTGGATAAAACTTGACCTAATAAATCACTATGCGCATATGTACTCATCATTTTTCTCTTAACAGTTAATAACTTACTTTTAGGTACGTACTTTCATTAAGTAAGTTAACAGATTAATATGCCTGCATCAAGTTTATTTTTTAGCCACATTAAGAGGAAATTAAAATGAAAATTGCGATTACAGGTGCAACTGGTGAATTAGGTCGTTTAGTTGTTCAAGAACTTAAAAAAATTCATAGCAAGCATGAAATTATTGCTTTGGTTCGCAACCCAGAAAAAGCTAAAATTTTATTTTCTGAAGATATTCAAGTACGCAAATTTGATTATGATCTGCCAGATGATCTCGCAAATTCCCTTCAGGATGTTGATAAACTCCTGCTCATTTCTGCCAATGAAATTGGTCGTCGCACTCCACAACATAAGGCTGTTATTGATGCTGCGATTCAAGCTAGAGTTCCTCACTTAATCTATACCAGCTTACTGAACGCAGATCATTCTCCGCTTGGCTTAGCCAATGAACATCGAGAAACGGAAAAATTAATACGTGAAAGTTCTATTACCTACACCTTTTTAAGAAATAATTGGTATAGCGAAAACTATTTATCTGCGCTCACCCATCAAATCGAGACAGGCATTGTGTACGGAGCGGCTCAAGATGGTTTAATTAGTTCAGCTTCTCGTTTGGATTATGCCACTGCTGCAGCTCAAATATTAAATGATGAATCCACTCAACATTTCAATAAAGTTTACGAGCTTGCTGGTAGCGAAAGCTTTAGCTTAAAAGATTTTGCGACCCTACTTTCTGAGTTTTCACAACAGCCTGTGAAATATCAAAACTTATCTCCAGAAGATTATCGTCAAGGATTAATTCAAGCTGGTTTACCAGTAGGTCTCATTGACGTCATTGTAGATGCAGATCTTCACACTTCCCATGGTGCGATGTACAGTGAACACAAAGATCTTGAACATTTAATTGGTCGAAAAACCACATCGATTCGTGAAAGCATTCAGCAAGCCCTGAATGCTTAGAGGATAGACTCCCCTTAAAGGGGAGTTTTTACTTTTTAATATTGCGAAGGGGTAAATCCAAGTTCATATCTAAATTCGCCTTTGTTTGTCGCTCCAAGTTATACATTGTTGCTCTAAAACTAGATATATCCTTCATCAAAATTGGATCATTTAAATGCAATACCGGTTTGAAAACATGATCAATATCCACATCAAGCTGCTCATGCAAATCTAAATAGACAGGACCATCAAAATCAATCGTAATCGGAACCTGATAAGTCCGCTTTAAATGAAATGGAACTTCAAGCTGAATAGGCAAATCTAAATTTAACGGAAATTTAGGTAAAAATCGTGTTTTATACACCAAATCTGTTGTTGCACTAATTGGAATCGTTTGATCGATTTTTACTTTCGTTTGATAATCCACACTCACAGAAACAGGGACTTCGACTTTAAACTTGAGATTGGTTTTGTATTTACCCTGCAAATCTAAATCAATATTTTCCTGTACTTTAATTTGTGTATTTAGCGCGCCAATCGCTTGTACCTCAAGATAATTCCCAACATCAATTTTGGTCGGCAATGATTCTGACAACTGTACACTTGCATTCTTCGCACTGACTTGAACAGATGCTTGAATATTGAGATATAGCCAAAAACCTACGGCGACAATGCTTGCCACGATAATAAATAAGAGCGAACCATATCCCACGATTTTTTTAGCACTCATGCTTCTCGAGCTCACTGGGCTTTCACCGATTCAGCAGATTGATCATCCTTCTGAACTTTAATGGGTGATGCTGCTTCCACTTTTTGATTTTTTTGTAATGTTAAAGTATTGAGTGGGATAACCAACTCACCTTTTTGTATTTTAATTGGCAAAGTATTTTGTACGTTGACTGAAGCCTCTAACGCAGTTTTAATTGGTGCATTCAAATGACCTTCTACTGGTATATCCACATCTAAATCCGTTTTTAATGGGATGCGTAGATTCTCTTTTAAATCCGCTTGAACAGGTGCTTGAAATTTCAAGTGAACCATTTGATCTAAGGGAACATCCATTTCAACAGGTACATCAAGTTTAATTGGAATCGTCCCTTTCAATGGCAATGTAATATCTTTGCCCAAAATGCGAACCTTTACTTTAGTATCTACTGCTAAATTTTGATCTACAATCAAATTTTCACGGACTGGAATAACCGTTTTAATTGGTACTTGATTGTCGAAATGAACCATAGGATTCAATGTTTGTTGTACAGGAATAGAAAGATTTTCTCGTATTGGAATGGTCGTTTTCACACGACCTGTCACATTTACATCCAAAGCATCATGAATTTGAACTTTCGCTTGCAATGGCTCCTGAAGATCAATATTCACGGCTTGATCTTCAAGTGGAATGTAAATTTTAAAATGTTGAAAAACCCAGAAGGCAATTGCTATACCACTCGCGGCAGCCAAAGCAATCAGCACGAAGCCAATGACAAGATATTTGATGCGCAAAAATATAATCCTTTAACACTTATTTTTTTAATCACCTGCTCACAATCCATATTTTATGTGAACAAATACGCAATTTTTCAATATTAAACCACTTATTTTGAAGAAACCATATTGCTCTAAAGTCTTAATTACGTAAATTTAGGCAAATAAAAAAGAGCCTCGAAAGAGGCTCTTTTTATGCCTTACAAATTATGCATTTGTTTCAGCAGGAACTTTTGGATAGCTTACGCCGCCCATTTGTTCAGCGATACGCAGAACTTGGCAGCTATAACCTACTTCGTTGTCGTACCATACATATGCTGTTAAACGGTTACCAGACGTAATTGTTGCTTGCGCATCAAAAACACCTGCAGTGCGTGAACCGATAAAGTCAGATGATACAACTTCAGTAGAGTTTGTATAACCGATTTGACCTTGTAGATTAGAGTTGATAGAAATTTGACGAATATATTCGTTCACTTCATCACGATCAACTTCTTTATCTAAAGTCAGATTAAGGATTGCTAAAGACACGTTAGGTGTTGGAACACGTACAGAGTTACCAGTTAATTTGCCTTTAAGCGCTGGAAGTGCTTTAGCAACTGCTTTAGCAGCACCCGTTTCAGTGATCACCATGTTCAACGTTGCAGCACGGCCACGACGGTCAGCTTTATGGTAGTTGTCGATCAAGTTTTGGTCGTTCGTGAATGAGTGAACTGTTTCAACGTGACCATTAATCACTGTATATTTGTCATGAAGTACTTTCAACGTCGGTGTAATCGCGTTTGTAGTACAGCTTGCAGCAGAGATGATTGTATCTTCATCAAGAATGTCAGCTTGGTTAACACCAAACACAACGTTCTTCATATCACCTTTACCAGGTGCAGTTAAAATTACACGTGCAGCGCCTGGGCATTTAAGGTGCTGAGCAAGACCTTCAGCGTCACGCCATTTACCAGTGTTATCAATCACCAATGCATTTTCAATACCATATGCAGTGTAATCCACTTCTGATGGATTAGATGCATAGATCACTTTGATGAATTGACCATTCGCAATAATTGCTTCGTTCTCTTCATCTACAGAAATCGTACCTGCAAATGGACCATGAATAGAGTCACGACGAAGTAAAGAAGCACGTTTCTCTAAATCACCATCAGATGATTTACGAACAACAATCGCTTTAAGGTTTAGACCACGACCAAGACCAGACTGACCAATCATAAGACGTGCAAGGATACGACCAATACGACCAAAACCATAAAGCACAACATCTTTATGCTCAACAGATGCGGCATTGCCTTGTAGTGATTTAACAGCGTCAGCAACGAATGCATCTACATCGCCACCTTTTGCTTTAAATTCTACAGCAAGTTTGCCTAAATCGATTTCAGCTGTGCCGATATTTTGTACTTTAACCAATGCTTCAAGGATTGGGAAAGTATCTACAGCAGAAAGTTCAACGTCTAAAACACGTGTACGACGGTGAGCTTTAAGAATTTGGATAACCGAGCGGTTAATTAAAGAGCGACCGTATACTGTAGCTACGATATTTTTTTCACGGTATAACTGACCAACAAGGGCAATCATACGTTCCGCGAGTTCTTCACGGTTTTTCCAGCGACCTTGGTGCTCTGCATGTAGGGCAACGATAGTGTCTTTGCTCACAGATACGTCCTCTAATTAATTGTAAATCTAAGCATAAATTTCAAAACCCCATAATTGTAAAGGAATTAACTCAGAGTTGAAATGAAAACTCGGTTTATTTTTTACTAAAGCAATTTTCTCTTTGTAAAAAATATATTTTAGCCATTGAATTACAATATAATTTTTTGGGTAAATGATTTCATTTAGATATCAAATACTGATCATTAAGCCTACAAATCCAATTTCGACACTGAGTTGCAGCTAGTTCAACTAAATACTGGTGAAGCCGAAATATCCTGACTCAACATCATATTTAAATCTTCTAAATTAAAATCTTCTAAGTTTTCTGGGAGTTTGACCAATACTGGAAGCTTAGTTAAACCATTTTGCCCCGAAGGGAATGCATAATGTCGTTCAAAATCACTTGTAGCTGAAAAACTTTCAAATTCAATAAATACACTATATTTTCGATAGTTTTTAGGCACACTTAAAATATCTAGATAAGCCTGCTTCTTGATTTTCACCATGGCCAATGAAGTTTGTTGAAGTTCTTTTTCTAGCTTTTCTCCAGCCACCATTCTTTTTAAAAATGAGCCTTGAACTTCAGCATAATCTCGTTTCAAACGCATCGTATGAGACAGCATTTCTCGGTAATCTTGAATATGTTGGCTTAAATCTTCTTGTAATGCATTTAACGGTTTCTTGGAGCGCTCATGCATGACTCCACGCTCATACATATTCAATGGTACAAATATTTCATCTTTACGCTTTTCAAGTAGTTTTAAATAGGCTAACAACTTGTATTCAAACAATTGAACTGAGGAATTAAAAAATAATGAAGGCTGTTGTTTAAAATCTTTATAATTCGCCAGAATATCTGAAAATATGCGATGCACACTTTTAAACAGATGCTCATATTCTTCAATATGTGATAAATGCTGTTCTAAAGCCACCACGAGAGGTTGTAGCAATTCGACAGTCAATGCTTGCTCAATCTTCCGTAAATGCTGTTTGGCTACAAAATCACTATTACTTCCAGCCATCCCTAAATTTTGTGTCAAAAGCGGTAATATCTTCTGTTCAGCAACATCTTCAAATTCTTGCACAATTTGAATGACATCTTTATGCACTTGATGCTGAATAGTAACCATCATCTGCACGTGTTCCATAAACTGTTTGATATACCCCTCTTCATTGTAACGGCGCATATCCAAAACCAACCCATTGAGATAAATTTGCTGGTTGTATTCCATTCGATCTTCAAATAAAAAACGACGGATCGAAAATGGATTCTGTTCAAACTGACTGGTTGGTGCGATGACGAATAGAAATTCAGAGGTTTTAACAATATCAAAGTGTCGAATGGACTGTTCTTTCAGCAACCATTGTGCAAAAAAAGGATGCTCCATGATCGATGAGCTTCTAGGTAGAAGGGGTTTAAACCAATACCCCAATAATTGTTGCTTAATAAATACTTCTATCATAAAGCTCTTAATCTGAGCTGAAGTTAACTGACGAGCTCCAACTGGTGTTTCAAGATTTAATTCACGAATTAACTTAGCAACATCTTGCAAAAAAACCCGACGCATTAACATTTTTTCGCGTTGTAATTTTAAATTGTCCTCAACAGCAATCTGGTCAATTTGATACAGCGCATTTTCCAAATAGTCCGCCACTTGTACGCAATCCGTCATCTCCTTCAACCATTGGATAGATTGACATAACTTTGCTGCAATGGAGCGCATTCTTTCACTAGAAAAACTGTGCTTTAAAATTCCCAGCGACGTCGTGACTTTATATTCGAACGTGTTATTCACACGATTCCAAAATATATCTTTAGGTTTTAGAATTTGACGATCAATTTCTTCGCGAACATCACTATCAGAATGTTGAAATATACGCTCTAAGAGTCTTTGCCAGTTTAAATCCAGACTAGGCTCCATCTGTAATAATGCTGCTCTTGTTTGGTACTGAATCATGATTGTTAAATTAGAATTATTATTGATTTAATAAATTTATCACATTTTTATATTTTAGTTAATTGTGTCACAAATATTTTTAAAGAATAAGTAATTATTCTTATCATTCAGTCAAAAACTCTTATGTACAACTCATCCTTATGTAATGATATGAAACTTAGTGCTCATCATTTTGGGCTAGACGCGATTGTAGTTTCTTATGTTGATATTGAAGTAACTTTTCAGTTCTTCTTTGACGATAGAGATAAATTGCACCCTCCAAAATAAGGAGCAATACAGCAAACCAAATTGGAATATAAGTCAACCATTCTCCTGCTTCCACGCGTTCACCCATTGCCATTGATGCTCCTGCCAACAAAATCGGCTCTAAATAACTCAATAACCCAAAAATCACAAATGGAAGATATCTGCTCGCCAAGATGTAACTTCCAAGCCCTAAGGCACTTAAGCAACCTAGACCCAGTACTGCTAAAATGAGATATTTAAACTCAATAATCAGAGGTAATGTGTTTGAATAAAAAAATGCTAGAAAAACAGCAACTGGAATCACCAGCAATAAATCCCACCAGAATCCACCTAAATGATCTGTTGCAAATTTTCTTCTTAAAAAAAAGTAGATCGGATAAGCCACAGCAACATACATGGTTTCCCATGCCACAGTACCGATGCGCCAGATTTCATGGCTGACACCAAGAATTGCAAAAAACACTGCTGCGATTTGCCACTTTGAGAGCTTTTCTTTGTAAAGAACGCAACCAAAGAGAACCATCACCAGAGGCAACAAAAAATATCCTAAAGAAACCTCAAGCCCCCGACCATTGATTGGTCCCCACAAAAATAACCAGAGTTGAGTTGTACACAAAAACGAACTGATCAAGAGCCAAATTAAAATAGATGGTTGTTTGCAAATTTTATTATAAATTTCTCGAACATATTTTAGATCACCCGACCACCACATAAACAGCGTTAAAAAAGGTAACGTGGCTAACATTCGCCAAGCAAAGGTTTGCTCGCTGTCTAGTGGTCTAAGAAAATACGTATAAAAATATAGCACCCCAAATGTCACTGATGCCATAACTGACAATGCTATACCTTTTAACATATCTGAACCTAAATTTTACCAAACGATATTATAGCTAGAATTCATAGCAATAGATGTTGATGCATAAAAAAACCACGCCTTAGCGTGGTTCTCATCATTTTCAACATTATTTTGTTGAACCAGGTGCTTGACCCGTTTGCTTTGTACGTATCACATCGCTTAAGTCATAACCAACGGATTTAGCATAATCAAGATACTCATTCACAACTGCTTGATCAGGATTATGCGTGCGAGAAAGCACCCACATGTACTTACGTTTAGGCTCACCCACAAGTACAGTTTGATAATCCTCATCCAGTTTCAGCACCCAATAATCGCCACGACCAACTGGTAACCATCGAATAGCACTCGGCAAGAAACTAACTTTCAATTTTGTATTAAATGGCTGATTTTGTACAAATGCCTCACCCACTGACTGAGTAACTTTACCGTCAGCAGTAAAACAACGGTTATCAACATTGACATTACCATTTTCATTTAATGTATATGTCGCAGTCACATCACGATCACACTTGTTTTGGAAATAAAGTGGCTTACGTGCTACTTCATACCAAACACCTAAGTATTTATCGAGTTCAACTTTCTCAACAGTGTTGAGTGGCTTCTCCTGAGCATAAACCATCGTTGCTGCCCCTAAACCAACCAATAACGCACCACCCAATACAATCTTGCTAACATTGAAACCAGCAGATGGGAGACTCTTGATCATCTAAATAACCCCTATTTATTGAATTTGTTTGTGAGTATTCATTTACTCTTCAACAATAACGGTTATTTTTCGGCTTAATGTTACGTTATGTGATGATTTTACAATGTTTTCTGTAAATTAAATCACTGAATTAACTGTGCTTTTAAACGCACGATCTCATCACGGAAACGCGCTGCTTGCTCAAACTGAAGCTCTTTCGAAGCTTTGAGCATTTCCTTCTCCAATTTAGCCAAATGTTTTGCCAATAGTTTTGGATCGGAAACTATATGGCGCTCATCCGCACTTAATGCACGTTCTTGTCCTGATACATTCTCATCAATTGACTCATCATCATACACTTCACCAGTATCAATTTCTTTGATGACTTGGCGGACTGCCGAACGCGGAGTGATGCCATGTTCTAAGTTAAAATTAATTTGTTTGGTACGGCGACGCTCCGTTTCATCAATCGCTTTTTGCATTGAATCCGTAATACGATCCGCATATAAAATAGCCTTTCCCTCAACATTTCGAGCAGCACGACCAATGGTTTGGATAAGTGAACGTTCAGAGCGTAAAAAGCCTTCTTTATCGGCATCTAAAATTGCAACTAAAGATACCTCAGGCATGTCTAAACCTTCACGGAGTAAGTTAATTCCAATCAATGCATCGTAGACACCTGTTCGTAATTCATGAATGATCTTCACACGTTCAACAGTATCGATATCAGAGTGCAAATAAGCCACTTTGATCCCATACTCTTTTAAATATGAAGTCAAATCTTCAGCCATTCGTTTGGTTAACGTTGTGACCAAGACGCGTTCATTTTTATCTTTACGTTGATTAATCTCCGAAAGGACATCATCCACCTGAGTCAATACTGGTCGAATTTCAATGACAGGATCAATCAATCCTGTTGGACGCACCACCTGCTCAGCAATTTGTTCTGATTTTTCTAATTCATAATTTGCAGGCGTCGCACTGACATAAATTGTAGTAGGAATAATACGTTCCCACTCTTCAAACTTCATTGGTCGATTATCCAATGCACTTGGCAAGCGGAAACCATAATTCACTAGGTTTTCTTTACGTGATCGATCGCCTTTATACATCGCACCAATTTGAGGAACCGTAACATGTGATTCATCAATAATAAGTAATGCATCCTCAGGTAAGTAGTCGAAAAGCGTTGGTGGAGCCTCTCCAGCTGGTCGCCCTGATAAATGTCTCGAGTAATTCTCAATACCATTGGTATAACCAAGCTGTTGCATCATCTCAAGGTCATATCGAGTACGCTGTTCAATACGTTGAGCTTCAAGTAATTTATCTTCGGCTCTGAAATATGCCAAGCGCTCTTTGAGTTCTTCACGAATCGTTTCGATCGCACGCTGCAAGTTATCTTTAGGCGTCACATAGTGACTTTTAGGATAAATCGTGATTCGTGGGACTTTACGAATCATTTTTCCAGTCAAAGGATCAAACCAGCGGATCGAATCCACTTCATCATCAAATAGCTCAATCCGCACTGCATTTTGTTCTGACTCTGCGGGGAAAATATCAAGAATTTCTCCACGAATTCGATAAGTACCTCGTAAAAATTCGAGTTCATTACGCGTATATTGCATTTCTACCAATCGACGAATCAACTCATCACGGCTGACTCGATCACCTGTCACAATATGTAAGAGCATATTCATATATGCGTTAGGATCACCTAAACCATAAATGGCGGACACCGAAGCAACGATAATAGCATCCTTACGCTCAAGCAAAGCACGCGTTGCGGACAACCGCATCTGATCGATGTGATCATTAATAGCAGAATCCTTTTCAATAAAAGTATCAGATGACGGTACGTATGCTTCTGGCTGATAGTAATCGTAATAACTTACAAAATACTCAACTGCATTATGTGGAAAAAAAGCTTTAAATTCTCCATAGAGTTGAGCCGCAAGGGTTTTGTTGTGTGCCATTACAATAGTAGGACGTTGTAATTGCATAATCACATTCGCCATCGTATAGGTCTTACCAGAGCCTGTTACCCCTAATAGCAATTGATCCTTAAAACCTTGATGTACTCCTTTAACAAGTTTCTCAATCGCTTGAGGTTGATCTCCTGCAGGCTCGTAATTAGTTACTAATTCAAATGGACGACTGTCACTCACTCGATAATTCTCGCTATACAGATGATGAAAATATGCAATAACACTGGTAATGCATGGCTTGCTTGCTCAAATCTTTATGATTTACTCATCTGATGATGAGGGTGAAAACCATAAATTCAATCAATTTTACTTGACCCTTACAGCAATCAATTGCACCATGAACTTAAATTGCATGTTGATGTAAAAAACTATGACTTACCAATATCACGATGAAACGATTATCAACAGTTTAAATGAAGATACAGTATTTGTATTTGGTAGTAATTTAGCAGGCACGCATGCAGGTGGTGCTGCAAAAATTGCACTTCAACATTTCGGTGCGATTAAAGGTGCTGGCCGCGGCTGGGCTGGACAGAGCTATGCAATACCTACCATGAATGAGCATTTGCAACAAATGCCTCTATCCCAGATTGAACACTACATCAATGATTTTAAGATCTATACAAAAAACCACCCCAAGATTAAGTATTTTATTACAGCCGTTGGTTGTGGTGTAGCAGGTTACAAAGTTGCTGAAATAGCCCCCATGTTCAAAGGTATATCAAAAAATGTGATTTTCCCGATTTCGTTTAAACCTTTCGTTGAACGAACCTTTCCTAAATTAAACCAACCTTTATTACATGCCATTTTTTCTTCCGAACTGCTGTTCGCGGATTCTTTAGAAACGGCATTTGAGCAACTTAATTTAAATGAATCTGAAAAAAAACTAGCCAATATTTTGATTGAAACTCCGATGTTCCCTGTGGATAGTAATGGACGTGAACGCATATTTGAAATCGAAGATATCCTCTATCATCTAAAAGATCAAACCTTCCAATATGAACCAAAGTCCGATCGTGCATTCATGATGGGTGGTGTGGTATTGGCTTTACTTGAACTCTACCAAATTAATGAACAAGATTTTGTTGATGTTTGGCAAGGGCTTAAGTCAATTTCTGCGCCAAAACCTGAGCATCGAGCAAAAAAATCAGTTTAATAAGATGTTGATTTTATAAGATTCATTCACTTATATTGTATAAATGAATGAATTTTAAACACCAAGGCTCGCATCTATGGATCATTTAGATCTGACCATCTTTGATTTATCTCCAATTGCGATGTGGCTACAAGACTTCAGCGGTGTTAAACAAATTTTTGAACAATGGACTGCTGAAGGTATTGAAGATATTGAAGCATATTTGATGGAGGATCACAGTCGTCTCCACCTTTGCTTGAGTACGATTCATACCTTACGTGTTAACCAAAGTACGCTTAAACTGTATGAAGCAAAAAACTTAGAAGAAATTTTAGAAAGTTTTCAGAAGTTCCTTCATCCTGAAGTCAGCACTTTCCAAATCCAATTTTTTGTATCACTTTGGAAGAATACTGAACATCATATTCCAGTGATCAATTATACGACCAATGGAAAGCGTTTAGATGTTCAATTACGCGGTATGAAATTAAAAGGTTATGAGGATAATTGGAAATGCCTACTCATGACCACCGAAGATATTTCCCAATATCAAAAAGCACGTCATTTTGCCGAATCTTTATTTACTTATAATCCAACAGCACTATGGATCATGGATTTTAGCCAAATTAAAAAAAGATTTGAGCTGCTCCGTTTGCAAAACATTGAGAATTTAGACCAACACATTCATCAACATCCAGAATTTGTTGTGGAATGCTTTGAGCAAATAAATTTCATTGATGTCAATGAAGCGGCGCTCAAACTTTTTGCTGTGAAAGATAAATCTCAATTTTTACATCATTCTCATGATTTATTTGATATTAAACGTTTGGAAAATTTTAAAAGCCAGTTACTACAATTGTGGAATCATGAAGAATATCAACAGCGAGAAAGTAGTTTCTACAACGCGAATGGAGAACAAATCTTCGTTTTAGAACAATTAAATATTTTTCCACATAATTTAGATGATTGGGCGGTGATACAAGTCGCCCTTACAGATATCACTGAGCGAAAAAAATTAGAAAATCACTTACATTATTTGGGTCAACATGACATTTTAACGGATTTACATAACAGAACTTATTTTAATGAAGAAATTGAACGGATTGAGCAACTTGATCTCTATCCAGTGTCTTGTATTTACATTGACATGAACGGTTTAAAAATCATCAATGATCAGTTCGGACATGATGTCGGTGATCAGTATCTAAAAAACTTTGCCGAAATTCTTCAATTTGTCACTCACAAAAAAGATTTTTCAATTTCTAGAATAGGTGGCGATGAATTTGTATTATTGATGCCTCATGCCGATGTTGAGCAAGTTAAAATCCTTGTTCATGATCTTGAAACTCAAATACATCAACATAATCTAGATCACCCTCATCTTTCTATCAGCGTTTCACTCGGACATGCCACAAGACTTAAAGGCGAAACCTTAGAAGATATGTTACGCCGTGCAGATAAATGCATGTATATTAACAAGCATCATTTTTATCAAAATAAAAATCTAACGAATTGAGCTTAGGATTTAGCTCAACGTTAGCTTAGCTTAAAAAAGTGTCTTAAATCACGTAAATAATAAAAAATTTGAATTTTATATCAAAATAATTTAGTGCTATATTATCCACAATTTATTGTTTTAAAAGAAAAGTTCAAGGATAGTTATGGAGATACTTGATTCATCAATTTTTGATTTATCTCCTATCCCAATGTGGTTGGAAGATTTTAGTGCCATTCAAACCATCTTTAACCAATGGCGTAGTGATGGGGTTACTGATTTAGCTTTACATCTGCAGCAAAATCCAGATCTTGTGACTTTATGCGCACATCAAATTAAGATTGTTAAAGTAAATCAAAAAACACTCGATCTTTTTGAAGCACAAAGCCTTAAACATCTCACCCAAAATTTAAGCACCATTTTCCAACATCAAATGTTTGATGCACATGTAGCGGAATTAGTTGCACTTTGGAAGGGTGAATTAGAGTTTACAAGTACAACCACTAATTTCACCTTGAGTGGTCAACCCTTAGACATAAAACTGCGAGCTGTCGTTTTACCTGGTTCAGAACAAAGTTTAGACCGTATTTTGCTTACTACAGAAGATATTAGTGGTTATATGCAAGCTCGGCGTTTAGAAGAAAAAAATCGTCGATTAGCTGAAGCAAGATTTAGTTATTCACCCACATCATTATGGGTTGAAGACTTTAGTCGCATTAAATTAAGACTCGATCATCTTAAATCAATTGGTATTGATGATTTCAGAACTTTTTTAGATGTGCATCAAGATTTCGTACAACAATGCATTGAAGACATTGTATTACTTGACGTCAACCAAGCAACATTGGATTTGTTCAAGGCATCGACGAAATCAGATTTATTTCAAAATCTAAAAAAAGTTTTCTCGAAAGAAATGCATCAAACTTTTAAGGAACAATTGATCGAACTATGGAATGGGAAAATTCATCATAGTCGTGAAGCGATCAATTATGCTTTGGATGGTTCAATTCGCTATGTTTTACTTCAATTCACTGTGTTTCCAGGTTATGAAGAAGATTGGGGACTTGTACAACTTGCCCTAACGGACATTACAGCGCGAAAAAAAGCTGAGAGCTATTTAGAATATTTAGGTAAACACGACGTTTTAACAAAACTCAAAAATCGCTCGTTCTACACTGAAGAAATCCATCGATTGGAACGCGCACTTATTCGCCCAGTTTCTGCAATTTTTCTAGATATGAATGGCCTTAAACCGATTAATGATCAATTTGGTCATGATGTAGGTGATGAGATTTTACGCAGAATGGGTAATATCTTAAGTAGAACGATTCACAATACCAGTTATACAGCCTCTCGAATTGGAGGTGATGAATTTGTTATCCTGATGCAAGGTGCAAATGAAACTACCGTTCAGTCGACGATTTTGACCATTCAAGAATTATTGAATATCGATAATCAATATTATTCTAACCATATCATCAGTGCATCAATGGGATTTGCTACAAGCCTTGAGAATGAAACAATTGAGGATATGTTAAAGCGTGCAGACCAATCCATGTATGATCACAAGAGACAATACTACAAATATTTATCCAATAAAAATCAATAATTTACAGTATTTATATTTTTAGATCATACATTTTATTTGCCCTTGAAACACTAGTCATTGCACTGGTGTTTTTTTTTTAAAAAAATCAATCTTATTTAGTTCTCATATAAGCTTTACTATATTTTTCATTAAATTATGACAAAAAATTCATGATCTTGTCTAACAAAAGCAATTGATTTTAAATTAATAAAATGTGATTCTCATCACACTTTAATCACGAACAATGATTAAAAACACTTTATTTTTATAAGAGACTATAACAATGGCTTTGTTCAATTATAAATCATTCGATTACTTACCTAACTTTAAATTAAGTTCAGTTCTCTCAATTCCAGCTCAACTCGTTGGTAATGGTCTAATCGCTGCCACCAATGCTGTGAATACTGTTCTTGATGTAGTATCTCCTATTGGTTTAGCAGGTAATGCTTTACTTGGCAAACCTTTCGAAGCAGTGCACGAACTTGGTGATAAAATTATTGATGCAGCTTCAGATGCAGTGAATTCAGTGGGTAAAGCACTTGGTGCAACCATCGAACCGAATGACACTCATCATAAAAATGAGTGGGAAGACAAAGAACTCAGCTTAGATAACATTTTAAGCCTTCCTGGGGATTTAATTGGAAACACCATTATCGGTGCAACCAATATTGCCAATGATATTCTTGATGCTGCTGCACCGATTGCTATTGCAGGAAATGCGCTTATCCCTGGTTTTGATGTTGTTCATAAAGCAGGTGATACGATTATTGATGCTGTCTCTGATGTGGCTCATGACATTGGCTCAGCGATTGGCGGGACAATTGAACCTAAAGATACTCATTATGATAATGAATGGTCTCAAGAGCTTCCATCAGCTACTGAAAACCTAAAATCAATTGTGAATACAGTTGCAAATCAAGTTGAAAATGCACTTGAACCTATTTTCGATTATGTTCCTGATTTCAAATTTAGCTCAGTACTTTCTATTCCAGCTCAGTTACTAGGTAATGGTTTAGTCATGACAGCAAATTTAGTCAATACAGTTTTAGATGTGGCTTCGCCTATTGGCCTAGCAGGTAATGCTCTACTTGGTAAACCATTTGAAGTTGTTCATGAGTTAGGTGACCGCATTATCGATGCAGCATCGAATTTACTCAGTGGTGCTGGTGAGGCCCTCGGCTCAAATGTAGAAGCAAAAGATACACACCACAAAAATGAATGGAAAGATGGCGAACTTAGCCTTGATTCAATTTTAAAAATTCCAAGTGAGCTGGTTGGTAATTTGATTATCGGCAAAGATGGCATCGTGAATGATTTATTAGATAGCGTTGCGCCATTGGTTAAAGTTGGTGATAAATTCATTCCTGGTTTCGAAGAAATTCATAAAGCCGGTGATGCAATCATTGATCAAATTTCAGACATTATCGTAAATATTGGTAAGGATATTGGTGCCACTCTTCCACCTTCAGACTCACATTTTGATCGAGAATGGGGGCAACCAAAACAACCAGATCAATCTAATCCATCAGATGACGGTCGTCCTAAATTCTACAAAATTGACAATCAATTCAGTTACCGCGTAAGTGAATCTGCATTTAAACAAGTTCAAGAACTATATAACAAGTTTATCTCAACTGGTTCTTTACAAGGTAAAAATTTCTGGCGCCCTATTTATACCGTGATCAAAGAAGATTTAGCATCAAATGACGCAGTTGATCAGGGTACTAAAAACTGGCTAAAAGTTGCTGAAGCTGTTGCAATAGCTGATCCTCAGAGCTTCCTTTATCAATATGTTCGCTTAGGAACAGGTAAATCACTCGCAGATAAAGGCATCTATATTACGGATGAACAATTCTGGCAAGCATCAAATGTATTGATCAAAACTTTAGCTGACAATTTCTTGAATGGCGTTAAAAATGCTGATGGCGAGACTGTTGTTCCAGCAGGATATTTACCAAGCTCTGATGGTAAGTTTGGATTGGTACTTATGGATGCAACTCAAGCTCTTGAAAACTTGGGTGGCGAGCTAGGTGATTGGACAGGTATCACACCATTAAGTATTCTTGATCACTATTTAGGTGTGGATACTTCACAATTGAACGGTGGTGATAGCCGTCCGTTTACTTGGTATTTAGAGCTATTAGGTGATGTGGTTAAAGCGAACTTAAAAGCTGGTGCGAGTATCTTTGATGTTGTGAATCAAATCGTGACTGAGGGCTTAAACTTCGTTGGACAATTCATCAAAGGTGAAATATTTGATGATGGCTTCTCTTCACGTGATCAACTTGTAAATACATTGACTCAACTTGCTTACGCATATGCAGGTGATTTAGCTGGTTCTGTAGCAGTAGCGACAAACTTATTTAACCCTAACACCAACATTATTACCACTTACTCAGTTTTCGGACGTACCTTAAACGGTAAAGATGGTAATGACATCATTAAAGGCGGTGTCGGCAACGATACGCTTGTAGGTGGTAAAGGTGATGACTTGCTCTTTGGTGGTTGGGGCAATGACATTCTAAAAGGTGGTGAAGGCATCAATGTCCTCGTAGGTGGTCGTGGTGACGATACCTATTATGTACAATCAAAATATGACTTCGTACTTGAACACAACTATGAAGGTACAGACACTGTCATTAGTTCTGCAGATCAGTATCAATTAACCGAAAATATTGAAAACCTTACGCTGATCAATCCAATCAAAGAACTTTTGATTGCTGGATCAGAAATTCAACAAAGTGGTACGGGTAACCAATCTGACAACATTATCACAGGTAGCAAATTCGTAAATAACGAACTAAAAGGCCTCGCTGGAGATGACACCTTAATCGCAAACGGGGGTCTAATTAACATCTTAAATGGTGGTATTGGTAACGACAAATTGTATGGCGATCTTGGTAACGAGACATACTATTTTGATCAAGGCTTTGGAATAGATACAATCTATGAAAAAGGTGGTCAAGATACCATTCAATTTGGTGCTGGTATCTCAATTGATGATTTACTCGTTCAAGACTCTGGGAATGATCGTATCATCAAACTTAAAGATTCTGCTGATCAAATCACTATTAAAGATTGGGCTAAAGGTGAAGCACATCAAGTTGAATCAATCGTATTTAAAGACGGTTCTACATTCAACTTACTGACTCTAGATCAAAACTTAAGTTACGTGTAATTCTTCCCTGCAAAAAAATAGGTGCTTAAAGCACCTATTTTTTATCTTTTACCCATCGAGCGACGTGTACCACGGGGCGGCATCCATGTGCGATCAGCATAGCGCTGAGGCTTTGGACGTAGAACTTCGATTTCTTCATCAGCTTGCTTTGCGTCATTCACTTGCTTGATAGGAAATGGAAGATTCACTACAGGCTTCTTTTTGGGAGAATTTTCCGAACTCATTTGAGACTACTCATTTCAATCTAACGCTATTGTACGGAAATTTGTTTTTTTATGCGACCCACGTTGTTTAATGTGGATATGTATCATTGCATTAAAATTCGGTGAATTTCGTGATTTTTTGCTAATTTGCCTAGATATTGGACGACTAAAACATTCAATTTAAGCTAAGATAGTGTGCTTTTTATTTTTTAATCCCTATAAGAAGGAATACTGCCGTGGACGTACGTCTCTCTGATCGTGTCAATGCCATCAAACCGTCCCCAACGCTTGCTGTGACCAATAAAGCTGCAGAACTTAAAGCTGCTGGTAAAAACGTTATTGGCTTAGGTGCAGGTGAACCGGATTTCGATACACCACAACACATCAAAGATGCAGCAATTGCAGCGATTAACAACGGTTTCACTAAATACACCGCAGTTGACGGTACGCCAGGTCTTAAAAAAGCAATTATCGCTAAATTAAAACGTGATAATAACCTTGATTATGCTGCTAACCAGATTCTCGTTTCTTGTGGCGGTAAGCAATCATTCTTTAACCTTGCGCTTGCATTGTTAAATAAAGGCGATGAAGTAATCATCCCTGCTCCATTCTGGGTAAGCTATCCAGATATGGTGATCATCGCAGAAGGTGTGCCAGTTATTGTTAAATGTGGTGAAGAACAACGTTTCAAAATCACACCAGCTCAATTAGAAGCTGCAATTACTGATAAAACTCGCCTAGTTGTTTTAAACAGCCCATCTAACCCAACAGGTATGATTTATACCAAAGAAGAATTAGAAGCATTAGCTGAAGTTCTTCGTAAATATCCTGAAGTATATGTTGCTTCTGATGATATGTACGAACCAATTCGTTGGGACGACGAGTTTTATAACATTGCTACAGTTGCACCAGATCTTTACGATCGCGTAATCGTTCTCAACGGTGTATCTAAAGCATATGCAATGACAGGTTGGCGTATCGGCTATGCAGCAGGTCCTGCTAAATTAATCGGCTCAATGAAGAAAATTCAATCACAATCTACTTCTAACCCAACTTCAATTTCGCAAGTTGCGGCAGAAGCTGCATTGAATGGTCCTCAAGATGTACTTAAACCAATGATTGAAGCTTTCAAACGCCGTCATGATTTGGTTGTTAATGGCTTGAATGATATCAAAGGCATTACATGCTTACCTGCTGACGGTGCATTCTATGCTTATGCAAACATTCGTCCATTGATCCGTGCAAAAGGTTTAAAATCTTGCACAGAATTCTCTGCATGGTTATTGGAAGAAACTGGTGTTGCGGTTGTTCCTGGTGATGCATTCGGTTTAGGCGGTTATATGCGTATTTCATATGCAACAGCAGATGAAGTATTGGTTGATGCGCTTGCACGTATCAAAAAAGCAGCTGACTCAATCGAAGGCGTAGATGCAGCAATTGCTTCTATCGCAGCTGAAAAATAATCTGATAAATTAATCAGATCAAAAAACCCGCGATTTTCGCGGGTTTTTTTTATTAAATCTAAACCCCTTCATGCACCTACATAACCCAATACGCAACATAAAACCTTTTGGTTAATACGCTCTCTCACTGAAGCGAAAAAAGTGTGCTTTTAGGATTGGATAAACGTCGGAGGTTTTTTTAAAGCTATCCAAACATGATCCATCAGTGATCCAAATAGAATATTGAAATTTAAACACTATTCATAGTATCGATAGCTCATTCTGAAAGATCATATTTATCACTGAAAAATCCCATTTATAGATATGCTTTGCACCATCATATAGAAGTTGGAACTGATCTAAGTAACCATAATATGGGATTTAATTAATGAAAAATAAGTTCTAGAAACACCAATTCACCCTACTAAAGAAGATAAAATGACACAGGCTAACTTGGACTATATTAAAAAAAAATCAATTCACTCAACAATTTCAGATTTGACTTGTGAAAATTTGCCTAAACTGCAAGCTGTTTATTAAACAAATGCTTTGAAGGACGAGAACAACTTAGGCATTCAACATAATATTTAAGTGGTGACTTTAATAAAATCTCACTCACCGCATTCGATTCATTTAACCAAGCAAGCGATTTATTCGTGCCAAGAATGGCATTCCCTTTTATGGAGTAGATATAGACTTTATTTACGTTAGGTGTTAAGTCATTTGCTGCCAAATATTGTTCAAGCGTGAATGATTGATCTTGATCAACAGACCATTTTTCAGAAAACCACAGCTGTAATAACTCACCCAAAACCAGATGATGTTTTTTAAAAGGAAATACATCAATTACCGCGCCCTCTACTTCAATGAAATAAGAACTAGGCGAATTCAAGATAGACAGGTAATTTTGTTTATAGAATTCAAGATTAGAAAAGATCTGAGAAATGGTAAGCGTATTCATTCGCTTTCTCCTATTTTAGCCATTTAGTGCTGGCAAGTTGGTATAAATCCACACTGCTTAAAACTCTGTTTCAAGCGCTCTGTTGTTAAATAAATCTAACAAGCTCATTCTAAATTGGCAAGTAAATTTAAAAAAAACATTTTATTTGAGCAAATAAACAACATGCGGCTCAAAAGTGACAATTGTATGGCAATTTACACTTGACCCAATCTTAAATCCCCTTATAATCGCATTCAGATTCTCCAATAGCTCAGTCGGTAGAGCGACGGACTGTTAATCCGCAGGTCCCTGGTTCGAGCCCAGGTTGGAGAGCCAAATACTAAAAAGCCCAAGCATTTAAGACTTGGGCTTTTTTTTATGTCAAAAAAATCCCCCACTTGGGAGGATTTTCTCAACCATATTTTAAGCTGCTTTTGCTGGAACTCCACTGTGAAAACGGAAGGTTTCATCAGGTGTTAAGATGAGTTGCTTTTCAACTTCACGAATGTGCTCTATACGACTTTGAATATCCTCCTCAGGATCTTTCAATTTCGCAGTTTTAGCCACATCCAGAGCTAGAGCCAAATAATCCTCATAATGGCGTGATTCAGATTTTAGTAAGTAGCGATAATAGCGCCCTAATTCCTCATCGACTCTAGGCGCTAATGCATAAAAACGTTCACATGAGCGTGCTTCCACAAACGCACCAATAATTAAAACATCAATTAGCGCTTCTGGTTCATACGTCCGAATTTCTTTGCGTAAGCCACCCGCATAACGCCCAGCACTTAAACCGACCCATTGCTGCCCGCGCTTGTTCATAAACTCTAAAACCTGCTCATAATGCAGCATTTCCTCACGCACTAATTGAGCGAGCTTAACTTGTAAATCTACAAAAAAGCTGTATCTAAACATGAGATTCATGGCTGTACTGGCTGCTTTCTTTTCACAGTTCGCATGATCTTGCATCAAAATATCAAGATTATTTACAGCCTCATCTAACCAAGCTTGTGGAGTTTTGCAACCAAGGAAGCTTATGACAGGCTTCATTAATTCATCATAATCAATATTTGACATAGTACTCATCAATCTTATCGTGCAGCTTTGATTGCTGCTTTCATATCTTGAACTGCTTGCGTAAGTCCTTTGAAAACAGCATCGGCAATCAGAGAATGTCCAATATTCAATTCGTGTATTTGAGGAATTGCTGCAATAGGAGCAACATTGTCAAGATTAAGTCCATGCCCAGCATTTACGACCAAACCTTTAGCAGCAGCGTATTCTGTTCCACGGATAATACGTTGTAACTCTACCTGCTGTGCTTCTTCTGTTTCAGCATCTGCATAAGCACCTGTATGAATCTCAATAGTTGGCGCACCACAGGCAATTGCAGCATCAATTTGTTCAATATCAGCATCGATAAATAACGATACATCACATCCAATCTCTGCTAATTCCTGTGTAGCAGACTTAACAGCCTCAAAATTACCAACAACATCTAAGCCACCTTCGGTCGTGACTTCTTGACGCTTTTCAGGCACAAAACACACGTGATGCGGCTTTATTTCTTTAGCAAATGCCACCATCTCATCTGTCACTGCCATTTCAAGGTTCATGCGTGTTTTAAGTACAGGGCGCATGCGACGGACATCATCATCATGAATATGACGACGATCCTCACGTAAATGTAATGTAATGCCTTCAGCCCCTGCCTCTTCACAAATTAGTGCTGCCTGTACTGGATCCGGGTAGCGTGTGCCTCGAGCCTGTCTTAGAGTTGCAACATGATCAATGTTCACACCAAGCAATGCAGCCATAACATTTTCCTAATTTGATTTTGATTGAGCGTTTTGAATCCACAATTGACGACTTTTTAGTGGGCGATCACCCAATAATGAAGTAATCATTTGACGATATAATTTATTCAACAATTGTAACTGTTCAGCGTTGAAATCTGTACCATTTTCATAATTTATCATGCTGCGAATTTGCTCACCTGTCAGTGTAGCGGCACTTGAATACTGAACTGGTATGAAGCCTTCGTTTAATTGAAATTGATATTTTTGTGAAGTTAAAATTTCATTTTGGTGTGCATCTATCGAGTAATCAATCGCATAACCAAGCTCTTCTAGAAGTACGTATTCAAATTGACGAAGAATTTGCTTCAAGAATTCGTTAGGATTTGAATGTTGAGCTAATTTTTGTAAACTTTCTAATGTCTTGTGGTACTGTGCAAAAGTATCTGGCATTGCCTCTTCTAATGGACATAATCTCAATAAGATTTCATTTAAATAAAATCCTGAAAAGAATGCATCTCCATGAAAAAAAATAGGATGATTAACAATTTCTAATTTTGTGAAATTTTTTAATTCAGACTTACCTGTCGCTTGGAGTGCGATAGGCTGATATTGCGGTGGTGGAGGTTGTCTTAGTATGCCGTCAACTCGTCCATACTCTTCAGTGAATAAATGGACAACATGACTCCGCTCTCGATACTTTCGATGATGGATTAAGTATCCATGCAAAAGTTCATTTCGCATCGACTAATCTTATTATTTATCTTTTTTTAGTTCTTTTTCATCATCGTCATCACCATCGGGAATAACAGCCCCAACTACTGCTGCAGTACCTTTGACGACTCCTTTGGTGGTTTTATACGCAACTTTTACA
The DNA here is from genome assembly GCF_056779735.1 of Acinetobacter sp. 24-47-67. Taxonomy (NCBI): domain Bacteria; kingdom Pseudomonadati; phylum Pseudomonadota; class Gammaproteobacteria; order Moraxellales; family Moraxellaceae; genus Acinetobacter; species Acinetobacter sp. 24-47-67. The sequence continues at coordinate 140,888 of NZ_JBWYIK010000005.1, read as the reverse complement.
GGAACTGTGACAACTTTATGAATGCAACCTTGTAAAACCAAAGCACATACAATTATCGCAACCATCTTCATCATCATCAGCTCCTATAACCGTTTAATCCTTAGATATCACTATATCCTAGGCTTTTTAATGCACGCTCATCATCAGACCAACCGCCTTTGACTTTAACCCAAAGGGTGAGCATGATCTTTTCTTCGAACATTTTTTCCATATCAGCACGTGCATCCATACCAATTTTTTTCAACTTTGATCCTTTTTCACCGATGACAATGGCTTTTTGCCCAGGGCGATCAACAAAAATCGTAGCATCAATATAGGTACAAGCAGGCTTCATACGACCAGTTTTCTCATTTAAAGTCGCTTCTTCTGTTTTAAACGATTCAATTTGAACCGTTAAATCATATGGAAGCTCTTCACCCAGTTGACGCATGATTTTTTCACGAATAATTTCAGAAGCTAAGAAGCGCTCAGAACGATCTGTGAGTTGATCTAGTGCATACAATGGTGGTTGAAACGGTAAGTATTTTTCGATCGTATCACGAAGATGATCAAGGTTAGCGCCACGCAATGCCGATACTGGAACGATCTCAGCAAAATTCATTAATTTAGTACGCTCTTGAATTAATGGTAATGCCTGATTTTTATTCTCAAATGTATCCAATTTATTAATGACCAAGATGACAGGCATTTCGGCATTTTTGAGCTTCTCAAGGACTAATTCATCATTTTGAGTCCATTTGTCAGCGTCTACAACAAACAGTACAAGATTTACATCACGCAAGGCTGAATGAGCTGCACGATTCATCATTTTATTGATAGCACGGACTTCTTTCTTATGCATTCCAGGGGTGTCAACAAATACTGCCTGAGATTTCTCACGCGTATCAATGCCCACAATCTTGTGTCGAGTTGTTTGAGGCTTACGAGACGTAATCGAAAGCTTCTGACCCAAAATATGGTTCATTAATGTAGATTTACCTACATTCGGACGACCTACAATTGCTACAAAGCCACTTTTGTAGTCTGAGGGAATTGTAGTACCTTGAGAACTAAAAAATTGATTGATTAAATCATTGCCGCTGTCTTGCGACTCGTGATCAGCATCGATGTGATCGGAATGAGTAGTCATGAAGACTTTTGCTCCAAAAATTTTAAAATTTCCGCCGCAACTGCTTGCTCAGCAAAACGACGACTTGAACCCTCACCCATACATTTTGGCAAGCCTTCAACCATACATTCCACTTTAAAATGTTGGTTTGGTGCATCACCCTGAATATCAACAACCTCATACACTGGGAGAGGTTTTTTACGAGCTTGAAGATACTCTTGTAAACGGGACTTAGGATCTTTCAATTGATCTGTTGGTTCAATATGATCTAAATAAGGTTCATACCATTTCAACACAATTGATTCTAACAACTTTAAATCTTGGCTATCAGTATAGATTGCACCAATAATCGCTTCGACTGTGTCAGCGAGTATCGACTCTCTATGATGACCACCAGATTTTAATTCACCAGTACTGAGTATTAAACTCTGACTAAGTTTCAAATCTGTTGCAATTTTGCCTAACGCTTCTTGTCGAACCAAAGTAGCTCGCATACGCGTCAGACGACCTTCGTTTTCATGTGGATAAGCATGATAAAGGTAATTGGCAATAATCATACCTAACAATGAATCGCCTAGAAACTCTAGGCGTTCATAGTTATGTTTATGGCTAACCGATCGGTGTGTCAATGCAAGTTGAAGTAATTCAATTTTCTTAAACTGATAACCGATGCGACTCAGTAAGCGAGAATCACTTACTTTGAACTGACCTTTGATCAAAACTTTTCTCGAATGTGAGGACTAAATCAATATTAAATAAGAATGGCTTTCTTACTTCATATTTCTTTGTCACTTGTAAACCTTGTTTAGATTTGACAGTCGCAATATCTTTGAACTCAATGTCACGGATATTGTTCATGCTAAATTTCTGCCCCATTGTTGAAGCAAACTGTTGTGGTGTTGTCGCCTTTGAGCTGATTGCAACTTGTTCTTCAATCAATTGATTGATTAGTCGGTCATCCCAATAAGGCTGCCACAATGCTACGAGCACTTTAAGTCCAAATGCCGCAACAATTACCCCTAATAAAATCGCTGTATACGATGCACCGCGTTGAGTGTTACGCATTTTTTATTATCCATATATTTGAAGATTACTGAATTTGACCATTACGACTGAATGATGGCAATTTCAAACCAGCTTCTTTATGCATCCATACATAAATTGCTTGTCCTGTTAAATTTGCCTCAGGTACGAATCCCCAGATTCGACTATCAGCACTCTGATCACGGTTGTCACCCATGGCAAAATAATATCCTTTCGGAACAGTTACTTCCCAGCTTTGACCATTTGTTCTCACAAAGCGATCATTCGCAGTGGCAACATAAGGAAGATCTTGTTTGGTTTGTGCATAATTGAAATGCGCAATAATCGGGTTTTGACCTTCCAAATTACGAACCAAATACTTATGATCACCTAAAGTTTCATAATGATAAATTGAATTTGGCGTGTCTGAAACATCTTTTACACGATTAAATTCAGCCGATTCCGTTACAACTTTTTCACCATTGATGGTTAATTGATTATTCTCAAAAACGATATGATCACCAGGTAAACCAATAATACGCTTAATATAGCTAATTGATGGGTTTGGTGGATATCTAAATACCGCCACATCACCACGTTCAGGCTCATTGACATTCAAGACTTTGGTGTTGCTAATCGGTAAACGAACACCATATTGATATTTGTTCACCAAGATATAATCACCCGTTTCCAATGCCGGAACCATGGATTCAGAAGGAATATTATAAGGTTCAAAGAAGAATGAACGCAGCACTAACACAACTGCAAGTACAGGCCAAAAATCATATGCCCATGTAATAATGAAATTTTCATTCCCTTTTCCTTTGGTTGCTCTTTGTTTGAGCACCAATTTATCCAGCAACCATAATCCAAAAAAGATTAGGGTTGCAGGTACGAGAATGAGGTTAAAATCAAAATCCATGGGATATTCCTTGTTGTTATCGCTCTACTTTTAACACAGCTAAGAAAGCTTCTTGTGGGATTTCTACACTACCCACCTGCTTCATACGTTTCTTACCTTCTTTCTGTTTAGCGAGAAGTTTCTTCTTACGTGAAACGTCACCACCATAACATTTTGCCAATACGTTCTTACGCATTGCTTTTACTGTTGAACGAGCGATAATTTGAGCACCAATCGCAGCTTGAATCGCCACATCAAACATTTGACGAGGAATCAAATCTTTCATTTTTTCTACAAGTGCAATACCACGATGACGCGCATCTTGACGGTGACAAATCATTGCCAATGCATCAACTTTTTCACCGTTGATCAAGACATCTACTTTTACAAGAGAAGAAGACTCAAAACGGACGAAGTTGTAATCTAATGATGCAAAACCACGTGAACATGATTTCAATTTATCGAAGAAATCCATCACGACTTCAGCCATTGGTATCTCAAATGTAATGGCTACTTGATTTGCCATAAATTTCATGTCTTTTTGAACACCGCGTCGTTCAACGCACAACGTCATTACATTACCAAGATATTCTTGTGGCACAAGGATATTACATTCTGCGATCGGCTCACGAAGGTCTTCTACAGTAGATCCATCTGGCATTTTTGATGGACTGTCGATATAAACTGTCTCACCACTCTTCATAACAGCTTCGTAAATTACAGTCGGTGCCGATGAAATCAGGTCTAGATCATATTCACGCTCTAAACGCTCTTGAACAATCTCCATGTGCAGCATACCCAAGAAACCGCAACGGAAACCAAATCCTAATGCATCTGAACTTTCAGGTTCAAAGAATAATGCTGAATCGTTAATTTGCAGTTTTTGTAATGCTTCACGGAAAGGTTCAAATTCACTCGAATCAATTGGAAATAAACCAGCGTATACCTGTGGTTTAACTTTTTTGAATCCAGGTAAAGTTTCTACTTCTGGCGTTGTAGCAAGTGTAATCGTATCTCCAACTGGCGCACCAAAAATATCCTTGATACCAGCAATCACAAAGCCAACTTCACCTGCTTCTAAAATATCAGTTTCTGTATGTTTAGGATTGAAAATACCGACAGAGGTAATGATGTGCGTTTGACCTGTTGATTTCATCAACATTTTATCGCCTTTACGCACCCGACCTTGCTTAATACGAACTAAGGATACAACACCTAAATAGTTGTCAAACCATGAGTCAATAATTAAAGCTTGAAGCGGCGCTTCACGGTCACCCGTCGGAGCAGGAATGGTATTCACAAGTGTTTCTAAAACACCTTCGATTCCTAATCCAGTTTTAGCTGAACACGTAGGTGCTTCAGTTGCTTCAATTCCGATAATGTCTTCAATTTCTTGAATAACACGCTCTGGTTCAGCTTGAGGTAAATCAATTTTATTAAGTACTGGAAGAACCTCAAGACCTTGCTCAATAGCTGTATAACAGTTTGCAACTGACTGAGCTTCAACACCCTGAGCTGCGTCAACAACTAAAAGTGCACCTTCACAAGCAGCAAGCGAGCGCGAAACTTCATATGAGAAGTCAACGTGCCCAGGTGTATCAATAAAGTTCAGTTGATATTCTTCGCCATTTGGGTGTGTATAATAAAGCGTCACAGATGCAGCTTTAATGGTAATCCCGCGCTCACGCTCAAGCTCCATTGAGTCTAGAACTTGCGCTTGCATTTCGCGATCTTGCAAACCACCACAGGTCTGAATAAAACGGTCAGCTAAAGTTGACTTCCCGTGATCAATGTGAGCAATGATCGAAAAGTTACGTATATTTTTGATATTTACGGATTTTTTAGCTTGCGCCATGGGTTACCTTGAACAATAAATTGCGCTATGCATGAAATAAAAACTACATAGCAAAAGCTGTTTAACAAATTGCGGACGATTATAGCAGATGGATTTTTCAAAGTATTCATAATAATGAACACCATGTGGTGAAATATTTAATTCGTTCGACTCAAGCAATTCTTTAGTTAGCGGGTAAAGAATAATCTTGAGTGAAATCCAAAGGATTTACTACCTCAGAAATAGGCTGATAAGCTTGAGTAAATGTTGGCGATAATCGTTTAGGTCTGCCTGTCGCAATCTCTACACAGGCCCATTTGGTATTTCCCACAAATAATAATGATTGGTCTGAAGGTCTAAAAAAAGCGTACTGACGGAATGAATACATCGCATTCAAATCATTAAGCCAAGTTCTTAAAATAATTTCATCATTTTCAAAACACGCCTTTCTGTAATTCATGTGATGCTCAACTGCAACCATGGCATGTTTGAGTTCTAGATATTGCTCAACCCCTAAACCCAGTTGTTCAATATGTGCTGTTGCAACATCTTGCATCCATTTTACATACACCACATTATTCACATGACCTAAAATATCAATGTCTTGTGCTGTTGCTTTTATTTTAAGGTCAAAGATTGTACTCACTGTATTCCCTTGTATTGCGTATTCATCATCAACATTCGAAAAGAGTTTAATATAATTTTAGGGTTAAATAAAAAAGACCTTGCTGTCGCAAGGCCTTTTATTCAATTTATGTTTATTTGATTCTTAATCCGATCATGGCATTTCGCCCTTCACGGATGATACCCACTCGTGCAACTGTATTCGTTTTAAGATTAGCCACCGCTTCCACAAAATCTTGTGTTGTACTTACATTCTTACCATTAATCGAGGTGATCACATCACCAGCCATAATACGAGATTGTGCCGCCAAACCTCCGCGTACAACCTCTTGAATGTAGACACCACCTTTAACACCAAGGCGTGTTTTTTCAACAGGTGCAAGTTCGCGTATCGCAACACCTAATGTAGGTCCGCGTTTTTTAGCTTCACTTACATTTTGCGCTTGTGCAGGTGTTTCATCTGGTGCTGATGCAAGTGTTGCTGAAATCGTACGTACACGTTCATCGCGCAAGATTTCTAGCTGAATTTTTTGATTTGGCTGTGTTCTATTTAAGTAATTTAATAGCTCACTCGTTCTTGAAATTGCAGTTCCGTTGTACTTCAAAATAATATCATTTTGCTTTAAGCCAGCGCGCTCTGCTGGGGAATTTGGCGCAATTTCTGTGATTAAAGCACCTTCAGGTTTTGGTAGTTTATAAGCTTCTGCGAGGTTACGATCAATCTCTTGTAAATGAATACCAAGATATGAGCGAGTAACTTTACCATTTTTCTTTAATTGATCCGCCACATCCATGGCTACATCGATTGGAATGGAGAACGACAATCCCATATATCCGCCAGTACCACTGAAAATACGAGAATTCACACCAATCACTTGACCTTGTTGATTAAACAATGGTCCCCCAGAGTTACCAGGGTTTAATGCGACATCAGTTTGAATAAACGGAACTGATGTTTCACCCAACATATTTCTTGATTTGGCACTGACAATCCCCGCAGATGCCGAGTACTCAAAACCAAACGGTGAGCCAATGGCAAGAACAGGTTCTCCAACTCTTAATTGGTCAATATTCCCAGTCGAAAGTGCTGGGTAGTTCGTACCTTCAACTTTCAGTAATGCCACATCAGTACGTTCATCACTACCAATAACTTTGGCATCAATCTCGCGACGATCATTTAACATGATGGTGATTTGTGAAGCATTTTCTACAACATGATGGTTGGTAATCAGGTAACCATCACGGCTAATAAAAAATGCACTCCCAAAACCCGTTTTCTCTTGAGGAGCTTGGCGCTGCGGAATAATAATTTGATTGCCGAAGAATCGTTTCAGTAGTTCAGGTACTTGTTGTTGAAGAATTTCTTCTTGTGTCATTTTCTTAACAACATTCACGCTGACGACACCCGGACTTACTCGCTCTACAAGATTTGAAAAGTCAACAGTAGCCGCCGCTTGAGTTTGCACTGCCGCAGTAAAGACTGCAGCAAAAAGTCCTGATGCTATAACGCCATTTTTCATGTTAAGTGAACTCTCATTTATGATTCTTGGATAAAATAATTTTTAGCACAATCAAAATTCTCTGTGCGTAAATAAATGTTTCTATATTAATAGAAAACAATACTTTACTTAAAATATGATTAAAAACTAATAGTTCAAGTGCATAAAAAAAAATTTGATCAATCAAACTCTTGAATTTTGCTTTGAAAAAGAGCCATATTAACGCACTTTTAAAATTCAGTTTGCGAATGGAAATGCCGAAAAATACAAGTGCGCATCAATTTGATGTGATTATTGTGGGCAGTGGCGGTGCGGGTTTAAGTCTAGCACTCTCATTACCTGATCATTTTAATATCGCAGTGTTAGCAAAATCTCATTTGAAAGATGCCAGCACGTATTATGCACAAGGCGGCGTTGCAGCTGTTCTTGATGAGGCTGATTCTATTCAACAGCATATTGATGACACGCTTATTGCAGGTGCCTATCTCTGTGAAAAACAAGCTGTTCAACACACGGTTGAAGGGGGAAAACCCTCTGTTGATTTTTTACTGAAACAAGGTGTTAAATTCACACTAGATGATGAAGATAACTTACATCTCACACGTGAAGGTGGGCATTCTCAGCGCCGCATTATTCATTCTGCCGATGCAACAGGGAAAGCTATTTCAACCACTTTAGTTGAACGGGCACAAGAAAAAAACAATATTCACATCTTTGAAAATTACATTGCGATTGACCTCATTACAGCGCATAAGCTGGGGCATTTGAATCAGGAAAATCGTGCTTTAGGCTTATATGCTTTAGATGAGCAAACCGAGCAAGTGCATACTTTCTTAGCACCATTTACTGCACTGGCATGTGGCGGTGCCATGAAAGCATATTTATATACCTCTAACCCTGATATCGCTACAGGCGATGGTATTGCAATGGCATATCGTGCTGGATGCCGCGTCGCCAATATGGAATTTAATCAATTCCACCCAACCTGTTTATATCACCCTCAAGCACGTTCCTTCTTAATTACTGAAGCAATGCGTGGTGAAGGCGCTTATCTTCGTTTACCTGACGGCGAACGCTTCATGCTTCGTTTCGATGAACGTGCAGAGTTAGCACCACGTGATATTGTAGCTCGAGCTATCGACTACGAAATTAAACGATTGGGTATACGACATGTATGGCTAGATATTACCCACAAAACCCCTGAGTTCATTAAAGAGCACTTCCCTACGTTGTATGCTCGCCTACTCGAGCTGGGTATTGATATTACCAAAGATATGATCCCAGTTGTGCCAGCAGCGCACTACACCTGTGGTGGTGTCGTAGTCGATGAACATAGTCAAACGGACATTCAAGGTCTATATGCGATTGGTGAGACGTCTTATACAGGTTTACACGGCGCTAACCGTATGGCAAGTAACTCACTTTTAGAATGTTTTGTATATGGCATGAGTGCAGCAAAGCATATTCAAGATCAACATCAAAATATTATAGATCACTATGAAGTCCCTGAATGGGATGCTTCTCAAGTCATGAATCCTGATGAAGACGTTGTCATTTTACAAAACTGGGATGAGTTACGTCAGACCATGTGGAACTATGTAGGTATTGTACGAACGACCAAACGTTTAGAACGTGCATTACACCGCGTTGAAATGCTGAAACATGAAATCACCGAATATTATCAAGATTATCATGTCAGTAAAAATCTAATTGAGCTTCGTAACCTTGTGCTCGTTTCTGAAATGATTATTCGTTGTGCGATGCAAAGAAAAGAATCACGCGGATTACATTACACTTTGGACTATCCTGAGCCTTCGCAAGAATTACGAAAAACCGTACTCACCCCACCAAATTTTGAAGTGGAAACACCTTTAGTTGAGGTTTAAGTTCAAATTAAAAAAAGCGAGTTCATACTCGCTTTTTTATGCCCTTTTGGGAGGAATTGAGTAAGTTCCAGTAACGTGAGCTATCGGCTCATCATTCCCAACAGAGTACAAGTAAACCTCTCCGACAACTAGAGTTTTGCCAACTTTCATTAATTTACAAACACCCTTGATGTCACAACCACCTTTCGGTTTTTTAAGAAAGTTTATATTCATATTGGTCGTCACTGTAAGACCTACAATACCAATTTCTCCGAGTATTGCGATATACAATCCATAATCGGCTGCTGTCATCATAGTCGGACCTGAAACTGTCCCTCCAGGTCTTAAATCATTTTCATCAACATGATAAATGACTGTAGCACCACGTGGCTCTACTGACATTATTTCACATTTTTGGAGACTTTGTGGAAATTCGGTTTGTAGGAATTTGAGTATTTCTTCTTTATTACTGATCATATTGAGTCTAATCGTTCTTCCATAAACAATGACTCAATATAAATCATATTTGCATCTTTTAATTAGCATTTATGCTCAGCTTTCCATGAACTAATTCGTTCAATTGCATCATTAAATACTTGCTCAGGACTTTGTGTTGCATCAATACGCTTAACACGATTCGGCTCTAACTGCTGCAATTCAGCAAATCCTGCACGTACTTTTTCAAAAAAAGCTGCTTTTTCTTGTTCAAACCGATCCAATGCTCCACGCGCTCGTGCTCGTTGCATCCCGAGTTCTGTCGGTGCATCCAACCAAAATGTCAGGTCTGGCATTTTTAGGACAAAGTTTTGGTTTAAAAGTGCTAATTTTTCACGACTTAACCCACGACCTGCACACTGATACGCGAAACTGCTGTCACAAAAACGGTCGCATAACACAATCGAACCATTTTCAAGTGCAGGTATTATGACTTGTTGCAAATGTTGCGCTCGAGCTGCGTACATCAATAATAGTTCAGTATCATTACTCATTCTTTCTTCATGATTCACCGTCAGAAGTACGGAACGAATTTGCTCAGCGAGCGGAGTACCACCTGGTTCACGAGTTAGAACAACTTGCTTTGATTGCTCAAGGAAGTAGTCACGAATTTTATGGATCAATGTCGTTTTACCAACACCTTCTGTGCCTTCAAAGCTAATAAACACGTCTATTTTACCCCTTATTTTTTAGATCGAATCACAGCAAGATATTCTTGAACAGCGCGATTATGGTCATCTAGATTGGTACTGAATTTGTGACCTCCATTTCCAGTCGCCACAAAATAAATATAGTCAGAATGATCTGGATGCATTGCCGCTTCGATCGCTTTATCACTTGGTAATGCGATCGGTGTTGGTGGCAATCCGTAAATCGTATATGTGTTATATGGTGTCGGCGTTCTTAAATCTTTACGGGTAATGTTGCCCGTATATTCATCACCCATACCATAAATTACGGTTGGATCAGTTTGTAAACGCATACCTATTTTTAATCGACGAACGAATACGCCCGAGACTTTATCTAACTCATGATCAACATTGGTTTCTTTCTCAATAATTGATGCCATGATGAGCGCTTCATATTTATTTTTATAAGGCAAATCAGAAGCTCGATTTTCCCAGGCTTTATCTAGTGCCTTCATCTGATGTTGATACAAATCAGTTAAAATTTTACGATCTGTTTCACCCTTCGCAAAAAAATAAGTATTAGGCGCAAATAAACCTTCTGGATGTGAAAATGGAATATTCAATTCCTTTAATATTTCTGCATCACTCAAATGAACCAGCTCTTTCGTCACCAATTCATCATTTTTGAGTGCATTTTTTAACTGCTTAAATGTTGTACCCTCAATGACCAAAATTCGATTCAGTTGTGCATTTTCAGAATTCGAAATCATGTCTAGAACTTGACGGACACTCATTCCCTCTTTAACTTCATAGACTCCAGCTTTCATGCTGTCATGAATCATGAATCGTTGATAAATCTTTAAAATAATGGGAAATGAAACTTGTTTATTTTGAGCTAAACGATCAATAAATTGTGAGTAAGTATCACCATGATTAATCGCGAGCATTTGCTTTTTACCTTCTACAGGATAATCCTTCCATAGACTTGCAGATAGAATCATGGTTGCAAGCAACATTAGGCCTGCAATAATGAATAAAAGCGCTTTAGGTTTAAAGGATGTCTTGCTGTTCTTTTTCTTTGTTGATTTCTGAGGAGAGGACATAAGCTTTAAATCTGATTAAGTTGAAGGTGGTGAAAAAGATCAATACACGCTTGTGTATCTAATCGACGATCATCAAGGCAAGAGGCGATTTTCATTGGGTGGAGCGCATTACAATAAAATACACTTTGAATGTGAAGAAGTTCATTCAAATCAATTACTCTTTTTTGGAACGTTATACAATAATGATTCATACGCTCCAAAATTTCAGCACGCATCACCCCATGAACGCCATTATAACGAAGTTCAGGGCAAATCCACGTATCATTCAATCGTATAAAGCAGTTGCTGCTGATTCCTTCAACAATATAGCCTTGCACATCTGTAACTAAGGCTTCTTGAAAACCCTTCTCATCGGCTTCCTGCTTTAGTAACACTTGTTCTAACCGATTCAGTGATTTAATTCCCACCAATTGTGGCATGGTTAAACCCATCGCTCGCTCAAGTAAACCACTCACAATGACTTCATAGTGATGATCAGTCACGTTTTGCGGATAATAATACAACCAAAGATCTGCTGAATGATGAGGTAAACTGTATCCTCGTTGCCCCTCACCTCGACTCAGTACAATTTTAATGGTCCCGTTTAATTGATCATACTTTTGCTGTAAATACTGGATAGACTCAGAAATATAGTCAAGATTAGCTTGAAGTGACAATCGCTCAATGGCGGTATTCAATCTTTTTAAATGACGTTCAAATAATTCAATTTTATTATTTCGAATTCTCGCCGTGGTAAAACAGCCATCTCCATAATGGAAGCCTCGATCAAAAATAGATATTGCATCCATTGGCTTGGCATTTTTTAAACAGATCATTTCAAGCAACCTCATTCCGTTCTCATAGTGTAAAAAGTCACTCACAAAATGAATAGCTGTTTTGATCATAACTTTTTCATTTCTTCTTATTTTTTTATTTTAAAAAATTTCCCTATGCTCAAATCATCAAAAAACGACAAACACATGGGATAATGATGCGTTCTTTTAAAATTGGGGTCATTGCGGCTTTACTTTCAGTCACTTCTGTTTCCACACTCGCAAAAGATTTTTTAAATGTTTCATATGATCCAACTCGCGAACTCTATGACAACTTTAATAAAGAGTTTGGAGCATATTGGAAAAAGCAGACTGGTCAAGATTTGAATTTTAAACAATCTCATGGTGGATCTGGTAAACAAGCGCGTGCTGTCATTGATGGCCTAGATGCAGACGTTGTGACTCTCGCACTCGCAGCAGATATTGATGCCATTGCTGAAAAAACCAATTTATTACCAAAAGACTGGCAGAAAAAATTCCCACAGAACTCTACACCCTATACCTCAACCATCGTGTTTTTAGTCAAAAAAGGCAATCCCAAAGGGATCAAAGACTGGGGAGACTTGATTAAAAATGATGTTGGAATTATTACGCCAAACCCTAAGACATCAGGTGGTGCACGTTGGAATTACTTAGCAGCATGGGCTTGGGCAAAACACCAACCCGGCGGTAACGATGCTAAAGCACAAGAATTTGTACGAAAAATTTATAAAAATACTAAAGTGCTAGACTCTGGTGCACGTGGTGCAACAACAACTTTTGCAGAGCGTGGCATTGGAGATGTACTCTTGGCTTGGGAGAATGAAGCACATTTAGCTCTTCGTGAACAACCTGGAAAATTTGAAATCATTACACCAACACTTTCCATTCTTGCTGAGCCCCCTGTAGCAATTGTTGAGAAAAATGCGCAAAAAGATGGCAACCTCAATGTAGCAAAAGCCTATTTGAATTATCTGTATTCTCCAGCTGGTCAAACCATTGCTGCCAAAAACTTTTATCGACCACGAAATGCAACGGTACTTTCAAAATATCAATCCGTGTTTAAACCTTTAAAATTAGTCACGATTGATAAAGAGTTTGGAGGTTGGACAAAAGTCCAAAAACAACATTTTGATAATGGCGGGATATTCGATCAAATTGTCAAAGCAAACAGTAATAAATAAATTAAGATTTAAGCATTAACTTATCGCTTGCCGATCATATTCATGATCGGCATTTTTTTAACAACACACATAAATCTTTTTTTTTCATATAAAGTTCATTTTTTATTATTTTTTATGCATAAAGATTAGATTTATTCTAGCGCCATGTAACAGAATATTTTCTTTTGAGGTTGCCATGCGCTTTTCAGCTAAATTAAAACTTGGGGTTCTCGCAGCTTTTGTTTCAGCTGCTTCGCTTAGCGCTTCCGCTAAAGATTTATTAAACGTCTCTTACGATCCTACTCGTGAATTCTACGTAGAAGTAAATAAAGAATTTGGTGCGTATTGGAAATCTCGGACTGGGCAAAACGTCAACTTTCGTCAGTCACATGGCGGTTCAGGTAAACAAGCGCGTGCAGTCATTGATGGTTTAAATGCAGATGTCGTGACTCTCGCACTGGCAGCTGACATTGATGCGATTGCTGAAAAAACCAATTTATTACCAAAAGACTGGCAGAAAAAATTCCCACAGAACTCTACACCCTATACCTCAACCATCGTGTTTTTAGTCAAAAAAGGCAATCCAAAAAATATTAAAGACTGGGGTGATTTAGTAAAACCGGGTGTGGACATTATTACACCAAACCCTAAGACGTCAGGTGGCGCACGTTGGAATTATTTAGCGGCTTGGGCATGGGCCAAACACCAACCAGGTGGAAATGACGCCAAAGCACAACAATTTGTTCAGCAAATTTATAAACAAACTAAGGTCTTAGATTCAGGTGCTCGTGGCTCAACTACAACTTTTGCTGAACGCGGTATTGGCGATGTTTTGCTTGCTTGGGAAAATGAAGCTCATTTAGCACTGCGTGAACAACCCGGTAAATTTGAAATCGTGACGCCATCACTTTCTATACTTGCTGAACCACCTGTAGCAATCGTTGAAAAAAATGCAGAAAAATCAGGCAATAAATATTTGGCGCAAGGTTATTTGAATTTCCTTTACTCGCCTAAAGGACAACATATTGCCGCAAAGAATTTCTATCGTCCGCGTAATCAAACTGTATTAAAACAATATTCATCAACATTTAAGCCACTGAAATTGGTCACAATTGATCAAGAGTTTGGTGGCTGGGCGAAAGTACAAAAAGCTCATTTTGAGAATAATGGTATTTTTGACCAAATTACCAAAGCAAATAACACAAAAAAATAACCAATGGAGCATGACATGATACATACACTCATTGTACCCGGCGTCGGCGGAAGTGATGAAAATCATTGGCAATCATGGTTGCAACGTCAAGTCATGCCATGCTCACGTGTTCAACAAGATGATTGGAACTTTCCTTTACTCTCAGATTGGATCCATCGTTTTGTAGAAAAAATTTCGCAGATAGATGCACCCGTACAGATTGTTGCACATAGTTTTGGCTGTTTAACGTCTGTCGCTGCTCTGCATCAGCACCCAGAAATAGCACAGAAAGTTAAACAACTGGTTTTAGTTGCACCAGCCAATCCAAGTCGTTTTGGTGAGAATGGTTTTGCTCGTTTGAGTTTGACTGATTATAGTTTTTACTTTCATCAAATTAAGATTAGCGTTCCCACAAAAATGCTCATCAGTGAAAATGATCCGTGGTTAGGTTTTGAGGATGCAAAAAAACTAGCAAAATCATGGGGTGTAAAACCGATTAACTTAGGTCAAGTTGGTCATATTAATGTTGATTCAGGATTTGGACCATTTCCAGAGATCTTCGATTTTTTGATTCATGATAAGCTGTCGAACTATATCAATAGTATTGATAATGGCAAGTTGTATTACAAATTTGCAATTTAAAGTTCGCCACTTATTCTTGATAAATTTTTCAATTCAATTGCTTATTGATTTCGGTAAGCTTTTTCTCTCATTTGAGGAGTAGTCATGTCGCAGCGATCCCGAGTGCTGCCAGGATTTGGTCTATCTCTAGGCTTTACCCTAGCGTATTTATCTTTAATTGTGCTCATACCCTTGTCGGCTGTTTTTATTAAGTCTTTAGGTATTGGCTGGGAAGGTTTATGGGAGATTTTAAGCTCTGAGCGTATCTTAAAATCATTACAACTAAGTTTCAGTGCTGCACTTATTGCTGCCTTCATTAATGTTGTATTTGGCTTATTACTCGCTTGGTGTCTCGTGCGCTATAGTTTCCCTGGTAAACGAATTGTTGATGCATTGGTTGATTTACCCTTTGCGTTACCAACAGCTGTTGCTGGGATTGCATTAACATCTTTATATGCTCCGACAGGCTGGATTGGTCAATATCTTGAACCCTTAGGAATTAAAGTCGCTTATAGTCCTATTGGGATTACATTAGCCCTGATATTTATTGGCTTACCTTTTGTGGTTCGTACAGTACAACCTGTACTGAGTGACTTAGAGACTGAACTTGAAGAAGCAGCGTCAGCATTGGGTGCGAATCGACTGCAAATTGTTACCAAAGTGATTTTACCAATTCTTTTCCCTGCTTTAATCACAGGATTTGCTCTCGCTTTTGCCCGTGGCGTGGGTGAATATGGTTCAGTTATCTTTATTGCAGGTAACCAACCCTTCGAAACTGAAATTGCGCCATTAATGATTATTTCTCGATTGGAAGAATATGACTATGCAGGTGCAACAACGATCGCCGTTGTCATGCTCCTTATTTCATTCGCTATCTTGTTCTTGATTAACTTGTTACAAGCATGGGCGAGTCGTCGTACAGGGAGAACTGCACAATGAGTTTGAATACAAATAGCAATGCTTTAGCGGAAAAATTGCAATCTCGTGATGCGACGCGTGAACCGACTTGGGTTCGTTATACACTCATTGTCATTGCCATGATTTTCTTCCTCAGTTGCTTAATCCTGCCTTTGATTTTAGTTTTTGTTGAAGCATTCAAACAGGGTATCGGCGTTTATGCGCAAGCTTTAGTTCATCCAGACACGTTGTCGGCTGTAAAGCTCACCTTACTGACAGCTGCAATTGCTGTACCGCTCAACGTAGTATTTGGTGTGGCGGCAGCTTGGTCTGTTGCGAAATTTAATTTCCGTGGTAAATCCATATTGACCACGATTATTGATATGCCTTTCTCAGTATCTCCCGTAATCGCAGGTCTGATGTTGGTATTGATGTTTGGTACGCAAGGTTGGTTCGGTGGATGGCTGATGGATAACGACATTAAGATTCTATATGCCGTTCCAGCAATTGTACTAGCAACCATCTTTATTACAGTTCCTTTTGTGGCGCGTGAGCTCATTCCACTGATGGAAGCTCAAGGTACAGAAGAAGAGGAAGCGGCAATCGTTTTAGGAGCTTCAGGCTGGCAAACTTTTTGGAAAATCACGATTCCAAATATTAAATGGGGCTTGATATACGGGGTTATTCTTTGTAACGCACGTGCAATGGGTGAATTCGGGGCAGTCTCTGTAGTATCGGGTCATATTCGTGGAGAGACCAATACATTGCCACTGCATGTAGAGATTCTCTACAACGAATATACCTTTAGTGCAGCATTTGCTGTTTCATCCCTCTTGGCTTTATTGGCGATTGTGACATTGATTCTTAAAACATGGGTCGAAATTCGCCAAGAGAAATTAAGCAAACGTAATGAAGATTCTACAGTTTAAAGGAAGTATCCGATGAGTATTCAAGTTAAAAATATTGAAAAACACTTTGGTGCTTTCCATGCACTAAACAATATCTCCCTAGATTTTCCTGATGGCCAACTCGTAGCATTATTAGGACCTTCAGGCTGCGGTAAAACAACTCTACTTCGCATTATTGCTGGTCTTGAATCTGCCGACAGCGGTCAAGTGATCCTCGAAGGTCAAGATTCAACGAATGTTCATGTCCGTGAACGTCAAGTTGGCTTCGTATTCCAACATTATGCTTTATTCCGTCATATGACAGTATTTGACAATATTGCTTTTGGTTTACGTGTTCGTCCACGATCTACACGCCCCTCAGAATCTGAAATCAAAAAACGGGTTACACGACTACTCGATTTAGTTCAATTAGGATTCTTAGCTGATCGTTATCCAGCACAATTGTCTGGTGGACAGCGTCAACGTATTGCACTTGCACGTGCGCTTGCAGTTGAACCTCGTGTACTACTTCTGGATGAGCCATTTGGCGCACTTGATGCAAAAGTTCGTAAAGAGTTACGTCGCTGGCTGAGAACTTTACACGATGAACTTCACATCACCTCGATTTTTGTAACTCACGATCAAGAAGAAGCGCTTGAAGTTGCAGATCAAATCATTGTAATGAATAAAGGTAATGTTGAACAAATTGGCTCACCTCGTGAAGTTTATGAAAAACCAGCAACGCCTTTTGTATTTGACTTCTTAGGTCAAGCCAATAAGTTCGAAGGTCATAATCAAGCGGGAATCGTACAGATCGGAAATGATCGCATTCAACTACCTTTAGCTAAAGATGCACCTGAAGGTAAAGTGATTGCCTTCATTCGACCAGATGAGTTCCAAATTCATGCTCAACCTACAGACAATGCAATTCAAGCAACGTTCTTACGTGAAGTTTGGATTGCAGGAAAAGTGGTTGCCGAACTTCAAGGTCAAGATGGCAATCTCATCGAAATTCTACTCACTCCAGATGAAGCTAAACTGCATCAATTCCGCCCAAATCAATCGGTTTGGTTAACGACTAATACATTGCACTTATTTGCACAAGAAAACGCATAAAAATGTGTAGATGGGGCTTTTATATAGCCCCATCATTTTAAAGGTAACAAAGACTATGAACTTTCAACAATTAAGAATTATTCGAGAAACCGTCAGACAAAATTTTAATTTAACGGAAGCTTCCGCTGCCCTTTACACGTCTCAATCAGGCGTAAGTAAACATATTAAAGATTTAGAAGATGAATTAGGCGTTCAACTATTTATCCGAAAAGGTAAACGCTTATTAGGGTTAACTGAACCTGGTCAAGCTTTGCTCGGTATCGTAGAGCGCATGCTGGTCGATGCAGACAATATTAAAAGATTAGCCGATGATTTTAATCGTGTAGATGAAGGTACATTAACCATCGCAACCACTCATACTCAAGCGCGATATGTATTACCACCTATCGTAAATTCATTCAAAAAATTATTTCCGAAAGTCCATTTGATTTTGCAACAAGCAAGTCCAACTGAAATCACTGAAATGTTACTTTTAGGCGATGCAGATATTGGTATTGCGACTGAGAATCTGACTACTGAAGAAAACTTAGCAAGTGTTCCTTTTTATAACTGGAAACACAGTATTATTACGCCTCAAGGTCATCCACTTACTCAAATAGCAGCGAGAGAGATTAGCTTAGAACATTTGGCAGAGTATCCGATTATTACCTATCACGGTGGTTTTACGGGACGTTCAAAGATTGATAAAGCCTTTGAAGACTCAGGACTTGATGTTGATTTAGTGATGTCTGCGCTTGATGCTGATGTAATCAAAACTTATGTGGAATTAGGTATGGGTGTCGGTATTGTCAACGATGTAGCCTACGATACAGAACGTGATCATCGCTTAAAACAAATTGATACTGATTTATTTGGGGTGAATACCACTTGGATTGCTGTACGTAAAGGTCATTTGTTACGTGGATACGGTTACGAGTTTATTTCGCTATGTGCACCTAGTGCTGATATTAAAGCGTTAAAACGTGTGGCTTATCCTGAAGATTAATAAGCTTCAAATAATAAAGGTGCAATAAGCGCCTTTATTATTTGCATTAATTTGCTTAAAAAAAACGAGCCGAAGCTCGTTTTTTTTAATTGGATCTTACCAGTGGAAGCTCACACCAACTTTACCAACTGGAAGCCATTCGTATTTGTCATCATTACGGATTTTATCTGCTTCGGCTGCAATAGATTGCTCAATTGTTGGGGCTCCAGCCGCACCAGTCAAATTACCATACGAGGTTAAGTTAACAGATGGATTACCAGTATAGAAGGCACCAACTTCACCAAACACACCGAAGTTTTTGTTGATTTTAGGAGCAAAACCAAAACCTACATATGGAGCAATTTCATTATCATAAGATAATTTACCATTCACACCACCGTTACCAACGTAAGCAACATTGTTAACCTCGATTGAGCCCTGTGCATTTTTATTACGTTTATCTAGATCATATTTTGTATCAACATAACCTACACCCGCTGCCATATATAAGCCTTGAGCCCATGGATTTTCGCTCGCACCCCAAGGACGAATTTCAGCGTTTAAATAAGCTACATTATTATCCATTTCAGCATCGTATTTAGTACCGTTGATTGATAAATCATCAGACCAAGAGATATCACCACCGTTGTAACCTAAAGCAAGACCAACGTATGGGTTAGCAGTCCAAAGTAATGCACCACCGTAACCAGTTGTACCAACTTCAGCACGAACACCAGTAGGGATTAATTGATTAGCTTCAAATACATTACCTGTACGTACAACTTGAGTGTCCGCCATAGCGAAACCTGAAACAGATAATGCTGTTGTAACAGCGAGTAATTTTAACACTTTCATTTTTTTCTCCTCAAAGAAATGAGTTGTTCTTTAATCATTAATGTGTTCGACTCGGAAGCATCTTAATGGAGATTTCAAAGCTGGTTAATATTCAAATTGATGCTTTTTTGTTATTTTTTGATACAATTTTGATTTAGTTGTTGTTTTATAAATAATTTGCACTTAAGTCTTTTATTAACTTTTATTAACATACTTATAAAGAATAGTCATTATTGTCGGACATTTTTTCAGGATTAATTGTAATTTTTATAATCAATTTAGTGTAAAATCTTTGAAATTTTTTTTGGAAGAGAAGATTATGTCTCAGCTTTCGTCAATCATCGAACAAGCGTTTGAAGATCGTGCAAACTTCACAGCTACAGATTGCCCTGCTGAAATTCGCCAAGCAGTCGAGGAAGCAATTGCTGGCTTAGATAATGGTTCATTACGTGTTGCTGAAAAGATTGATGGTGAATGGGTTGTTCATCAATGGTTAAAAAAAGCTGTTCTATTGTCATTCAAACTTAATGATAATAAACCAATCGAATCATGCGATCTCCAATTCTATGACAAAGTAGACACTAAATTTACAGGTTGGACTGAAGAGCAATTTAAAGCAGCTGGTGTACGTGTTGTACCGCCTGCAGTTGCACGCAAAGGTTCTTATCAAGCTAAGAATGTTGTACTTATGCCATCTTATGTCAACATTGGTGCTTATGTTGATGAAGGTACAATGGTTGATACATGGGCGACTGTAGGTTCATGTGCGCAAATTGGTAAAAATGTTCACCTTTCTGGTGGTGTTGGGATTGGCGGTGTACTTGAGCCTCTTCAAGCGAATCCTACGATCATTGAAGACAATTGTTTTATCGGTGCACGTTCTGAAATCGTTGAAGGTGTAATCGTTGAAGAAGGCTCAGTGATTTCAATGGGTGTTTACATTGGTCAATCAACTAAGATTTATGACCGTGAAACAGGTGAAATTCACTACGGTCGTGTTCCAGCAGGTTCAGTGGTAGTTTCTGGTAGCCTTCCTTCTAAATGCGGTAAATACAGCTTGTATGCTGCAATTATCGTGAAAAAAGTCGATGCTCAGACTCGTGCTAAAACAAGTTTGAACGACTTATTACGCGCTGACTAATTTTTTTATACTTTATAGTATTTGGAGTTACACTCCACATCTCTACGGTTAGTAATAATCGTAGAGATTTTTCTTTTATATAATCTCTATTTTAGTTTGGTTTTGTCGATATGAGTAATTTGCGATCTTCCGCTATTCCTGTTTCTGATCCGTCTGCGGGGTTACGTATTACGGAGATCTTCTATTCATTACAAGGTGAAGCCAACACTTCAGGCTTACCTACAGTGTTTATACGCTTAACAGGTTGTCCACTGCGTTGTACTTATTGTGATACCACCTATTCTTTTGAAGGCGGTGAACGACACTCTTTAGAGGATATTATCCAGACCACCCTTGATTTTAAGACACCTTATATTTGTGTTACTGGTGGTGAACCATTAGCCCAACCCAATGCGTTACCACTCATGGAGCGTCTAGCAGATTTAGGCTGTGAAGTTTCCCTTGAAACGAGTGGAGCACTAGATGTTTCAAAAGTGGATCGTAGAGTTTCCAAAGTCCTAGATTTAAAGACACCAACTTCAGGTGAAGACTCACGTAATTTAATGAGTAATTTAGACCATTTAACTCAACATGATCAGATTAAATTTGTCATATGCAATCGTGAAGATTATGAATGGTCTAAACAACAAGTGAATCAATATGAATTGCACAAGCGTGTAAGTACCGTTTGGTTCTCACCTGCGTTTGCTGTTGAAAAAGGTGCTGCAAAGTTACCGCAACTTGCGCGTGATTTAGCACAATGGATCTTAGAGGATCACTTACCAGTTCGTTTCCAGCTTCAATTACATAAGTTGCTCTGGAATGACGAAACAGGTCGTTAAAATGTAACAAATAGCTCAAATTAAAAACAGTACAGCACTTTTTGTGCTGTTTTTTAAAGAGAAAATGATCTTTTAGTGCGCTGACACTTTAATGGTCGTGCCATTTAAATTAATCCCTTTCATTGAAATATCCCCAATCTTATTATTTATTGTTGATGCATCTCCAACGCCTACTCCCCATAACATTGCATTAAAGCCATTCTGATCTCCAAGACGATTTATTTTGAGTTCCAGTCCATCTGTACGTATCGAACCTGCAACATCGAAATCAAGATTATTGATGCCGAAACGCCCTGGTTGAGTATTTTTTAAATTAATAAATTCTATTCCGAATGCGCCACCACCATCATGATCGTGGACTTTGAAGCCCTCTAAACGTAAGCCGTCTTTAAATATTCCATTCAGTTTTAAAAGACTGCCTTGAGGTGCTGAACCGAGCTGAATATTGGTAGAGAGATTGGATACATAAAATTTCATATTATCCATAATTTTAACGGGGTCACTATAGCCTCGTCCTGTTGGACTAACTTGACCCGATTTACCCACCCAAATATCACCGGTATTAATAATAATATCTTCAGGAACAAATACACCTAAATTCAGAAAAGGGCCTGAAGTACTACTCCCTCCTTGAGCATCGATTTTTAAGGTAATACTAATATCTGCCGAACCAGAAGAAAGTGATAATGGATTCTTACTACGTCCATTCGCTGTACCGAAAATTAAGGCACCTGCTTTTGTGTTTCCTTCGTTGTAATCTGGCCCGAATCCACTGTTATCGTGCCAAATCAAATCAGCTTGAATGGGTCCACCTGGTAAAAGGCTAATCGTAATACCATCTTGTGCTGCATATGTTGACAATTCTTGATCTGAAAGCTCCTCAAATGCAAAAGAATTTGTACTGATCAACGCAGCAGTGGTTAAAATTAAAGTATTAATTTGATTCATTTTCATTCCGTAAAAATTATTTTTGTAAGTTTTAATCAAGTGTTTGTTAAATTATATTTAATATTTAAACAAAAACAACAACTGTTTAAACTTTATTCGACTCAAAAGAGAGTTTTATCTCATCTTCTAAAACGAACATTTCACTTTCTTTATAATAATCTCATTTAGTCTTGTAACTTCTGCAGATCAATATATTCAAAAATTTATACCCCATTATTCTTTATATAATCAGTTATAATTCATTTTTTATTTGCTTTAATTTTTTGGAGTTCTCCTATGCGCCCTCGTGCCATTGTATTGTTATCAGGTGGTTTAGACTCAACGACTTGCTTGGCTTGGGCGCAAGCACGCTATGAATGTATCGCTTTAAGTTTTATGTATGGTCAACGCTCAACAACTGAATTGGATGCTGCACGTAAACTGACACAACAAGCAGGCGTTGAACATCGCGTGATTAATATAGATTTGGGTAATTTAGGTGGTTCTGCATTAACTGATCATTCCATTGATGTTCCTGATCAAGAACAAGAAGGAATCCCTGTCACTTATGTTCCAGCACGTAATACGATTTTCCTGTCTTATGCACTTGCAGCAGCAGAAGTGTTTGACGCAGAAGCCATCGTAATTGGAATTAATGCGGTAGATTATTCGGGTTATCCAGATTGTCGACCAGAATTTATTGAAGCATTTGCCAATATGGCAAGATTAGCGACAAAAGTAGGTGTGGAAGGAAAACCTCTTAAATTTGAAACACCTTTACTACAATTATCCAAAGCAAATATTATTCGCTTAGGCATCGAACATGGCGTAGACTACAGTCAAACGGTGTCATGCTATCAAGCAGATGACCAAGGACGAGCTTGTGGAAAATGCGACAGCTGTCGTTTGCGTAAACAAGGTTTTGCAGATGCAGGTGTTGAAGACCCAACTCGTTATATACCGTAATAACAGGGTGCCATATATGAAAAATTTAAAATCAAACATTATTCTTTCAGCCATTGTTTCTGCTGCAGCACTTTTCGGTTCTGCTGCTCAAGCAAATGAGCCGAATAATAAAATGCAGCAAGCCTACAAAAGTACTAACGTAAAATCTGCACTGATTAATGTTTGTAAGGAAGAAACTGCTAAAGGGAATAAGCTTTCTGCTGCTGAAGTCAGCAAATATTGTACTTGTGCAATTGAAGCAGACGGCAAGCTCACTAATGCTCAAAAATGGGAAATCCAAAGTGCGATTAACCAAAAGAAAAGCCCTTCTACCTTAGCTATCGTGAAGAAACAGAACGCTGATCTTCAAGCATGCTTCGGTCCACAGTTAACGTCTAAGCTACAGTCGTTAACAGAGGAAGCAATGAAAGCAGCACAAGCTAAAAAATAATCGCAGTTAACATAAGATAGCCACCTCGTGTGGCTATTTTTTTTGAATTCCCCTATAAATGTAGTGACAAATTTTGAGGAAAATATAATGTCTACGGAAACGATTAGTTTACCCAATCAAACATTCCCAACGACTACAGGTTCTGTGAATTTAACTGAGTTGAATGCAGATTGGCTCATCATTTATTTTTATCCAAAAGATTCAACGCCAGGGTGTACAACGCAAGCTGTTGGTTTTTCATGTTTGAAAGATCAGTTTGATGCGCTTCATACCACTATTTTCGGTGTTTCTAGGGACTCAGTGAAAGCCCATCAAAACTTCACCGAAAAGCAATCTTTAACAATTGATTTGATTAGCGATAAAGAAGAAGTGCTTTGCCAACACTTTGATGTGATTAAAGAGAAAAATATGTATGGAAAAAAAGTGATGGGGATTGAGCGCTCAACTTTTATTTTTCATCAAGGAAAACTCGTTAAAGAATATCGTAAAGTCAAAGCTGCAGGGCATGCTGAACAAGTGCTTGAAGATTTAAAAGCTTTGCAAAGCTAAGAAAAAAACCCACGATTGACGTGGGTTTCATCTATTTATACTTCTTTTTAACTACGATTAGAAATCAAAACTTACTCCAAGTTTATAAGTTCTTGATCCACCAATCAGCGCATAATTCGAGTTAAAAGCACCTTCCCAATATTTTTTATCTGTAATGTTATCAACATTAGCTAAGAACGTCGTATTCACGCCGCCAAGCTTGGTCTTATAACGTGCACCTAAATCGATGACAGTATAATCTGGAAGTTCCAAGGTATTGGTATCATTTAAATACTGTTCGCTGACATAACTTGCTCTGGCATTTAAATTTAATCCTTCGAGTTGTGGGACATCATAATCCACCCCAAGCGTTGCGGTAAAATCAGGTACGCCAAAAACTTGATTTCCTTGATTCATTTGAGCTTTGGAATATTTTGCATCAATATAAGCCATACTTCCCATTAGGTTTAAATCTTCAGTAATGGCTCCAGAAAATGACCACTCAATGCCGCGTGATCGAGTTTCAGCACCATCTGTTGTAATTTGATTAATTGTTACACCATTTTCTGTATAAGGTTCAATCGACTTGCTCATCGTGCTTGGTTTTTCAATTTGATAGAGTGCCAGCGTATTCAGCCAAGTTCCATGCTGATGTTTTGCACCTAACTCATATTGCTTCGTCACAAACGGCGCAAAAGTGACTTTGTCGTTTGCATCATTGACATTATCAACGGTCGATCCTTCTGATAACCCTTCTACATAGCTTGCATATAGTGACAAGTCTTCACCAAAAGGTTTAACGACGATCCCTAAACTTGGTGAAATACGGCCTTCTTGGTAATTTTTTTTGGTCTGTAAATTATTCGTTTCAATATCTTGATAACGAGCGCCTACAATCAATTGAAGCTGATCATTCAATAATGAAATTTGATCAGTCAATGTATAACTGATGTACTTATTATCTGCTAAAGGTGCAATTTCTGGACGCTGTAAAGGCATATTGCCTTCTTTACTTGGGTCATAAAGATTGGTGTTAAAATCTACAGGAGGAGCTCCACGTCCTTTATGTTGATCCGATTTTTTATTTAAATAATCTGCACGCAATCCAACATTATGCTGTATTCCAGCAGTATCAAATTTTCCTTCAACCCCAATGTGTGCTGTTTTATTTTTTTCATTTGCACCCACTCGGTAATATTGGGAAGAGGCATCGCCGTCCTCATTCTTTACGATCATTCGTGTACCGAATAAATGACCATCATATGATTTTTCAGCATATCCTAGACCAGCAAAGGTTTTCAAATAGGGAGAAAATTGATATTCACCTGATAAGCCAGCAAATTTACTGTCAGAATTCCCTTCTAACCACGGAAAATAGTTTTGGTCACCTTTAGGCGGTGCAATGACTTTGTTAACTGTATCTTTTCCACCCAGTGCAACCATTGTTGGTGACCCACCATCGCGATTTTGCTTAATAGCATAACTATCAAAATTAATTTTAAGTTTATCCGTGGTGTAATCCGCAGCGATGGAACCAAGAACTAGGCGATCATTCATATCATTAATGATATGTTCACCATCACCATATGCACCATTGACCCGAACACCAAACTCACGGTTTGCACCAAATCGTCTTGAGACATCAATACCTGATTGATAGTAGCCGCCATCTTGGTATTGTGTGTTTAGTCTTGTCATGTCTTGGTCAGCGCGTTTAGAGTTGGCAATGACCACACCACCAACGCCTCCATTCGGTGCCATACCAGCGACAATTGCATTTGGTCCTTTCAAAACTGTCACTGATTCTAAAAATTCAGTCGGCACTTTTCCGTATGGTGCAATACCATAAAATCCGTTGTAGTTCATATCCTCATGATTTAAGTCAAAACCACGAATTTTGAAGTTTTCGTTTAAATGACCTTGATTTGTCGTCAGTCGAATACTGGCATCATTTTTTAAAACATCACCTACGGTGGATGCCTGTCTTTCTCGTATTAATTGCTCCTCATATTGCATTACAGTGAATGGTGTATCGATTAATTTTTTTTCACCTAAAGCACCCAACTTAGATACATTGCTTAATTTTCCATCTGCATAAGCATTTATCGCTTCAGCTTGTGTTGTAATCGTAGGAAGTTGGTTTTGATCATTTGCCCATGTGATAGTCGCTATACCGCCACTCATCATAAGAACACTTACAGATTGAGAGAGTAATTTGGTACTGTAATTTTTCATTTTCGGAACAATTAATAATAATGAGAATCATTATTATATGATTCTCATTATTATCTTTATGTGAGTTTTTGTTCATTAAATGTTGTCATCTAATCGACGTACAAGCTTTAGAGGAATTTATCTAATCAATATTCATATAATTAAGTGATAGGCGATGTACCACATGATTAAAGCAATCAAAATATCCAAGACTTGCCATGCGCGGGGATTGTGAAAGTAAGCTGATAGATATTGCGCACCAAAACCCAAACTAAAGAAAAATAACCATGATGCCGTGATCGCACCGATAGCAAACGATAATAAGTGATCTTCAAATTGCGTCGATATTGCGCCTACAAGCACGACAGTATCTAGATACACATGGGGATTCAGCCATGTGAATGCCAAGCAAACGAGAATAATTTTAAACCATGAAACAGCCGTATGATGATCAAGACTCATCGTTTTTTTGGGCGAAAATGCTTGATAAAAATGATGGACACCATATATCACTAGAAATGCAGCGCCACCCCATTGTGCATATGTCATCACTTGTGGATGGACTGAGATAAACTGCCCAAATCCAAATACACCAGCCAAAATTAAAAGTGAGTCTGAAAAGGCGCAAATGAGGCAAATAGACAGAACATATTCTTTTTTTAAGCCCTGTTTAAGCACAAAAGCATTCTGAGCACCTATCGCCATAATCAAACTTAAACTCGTTACAAAGCCATTAAAGAGTACGGATAAAGACATAAAACACCTAATATTTATCATTAGGCGGATTATGAACAATTCAATCTTAAATTGAGTATTATTAAATTAATATTAAGTTCATTAAGTTTTATTAAATCATGATGTTCAATTATAAAGACTGTGTCGCGTTTATCACCGTGGCGGAAACTGGAAGTTTTGATCTGGCTGCTAAAAAGCTTTGTCTCTCTGCGGCTGCAATTACTCTTCGAATCCAACAATTGGAACGGCAGATTGGGCAGACATTAATCCTGAGAGAACGACCTTGTCGTGTGACACATTCAGGTGAAATATTGCTTGAACATTTATTAAGGCAAAAGCGTCAAGAAGAAAATGTTCTGCAACTTATTCAGGGGAAAAATCTAAATTCTGAGTTTTATAAAATTATCATTGGAACGAATGCAGATTCATTAGAAACTTGGCTTTTGCCCACGATTGCTAAACAATTAATAGAGCATAAAATCACAATACAACTTCGAATAGATGATCAGGATCATACGCATCAATTAATGGAATCTGGCTATGTAAATGCGTGTATAAGTGCTGAATCCCAACCTAAGACAGGTTGCCACTCAGAATTTTTGTTCACGATGCGTTATCAAATGGTATGTACGCCAGAATTCAAAATAACATGGTTTAAAAACGGACTAAATCGCGATTCCTTTCGCCGTGCGCCTGCGGTCATCTTTAATGATAAAGATCATTTACATGAAACGGTTCTATTGAATCAATTTGGATTACCGCAATCTAGTTATCCATATCATTATGTCCCCTCCTCAAAGTCATTTGTCGATGCAATCCAACTCGGCTTAGGCTATGGCATGGTGCCTGAACTGCAAATTCAACACTTACTCGATCAAGGACTATTGATTTGTTTGTTGCCTGAGGCAACACAAGACGTTGATCTATATTGGCATCATTGGAAACAGCAGTCCCTACAACTCAAACATATTACTGACATACTCATGACACTAAAAAAGCAGTGAGTGAATCACTGCTTTCTTTTCATCGATTTAGTTGGCTTTCCATTGCCCTTCAAGCTTGATATTCACTTTTTCGCCAATTCCACCAATCGCTTTGCGCATACCGAAATCACTCCGGTTGATGACTGTTGAAGATTGTACATTCAACACATTTGGATTCAATGCATTTGGAGTTAAAGTTGTATCAAATGAAACTGGGCGCGTCACACCACGCATGGTGAGTTGTCCATCAAATTTGTATTTATTATTTCCTAAAGCACGAATTTGATTACTTTGAAAGGTCACAGTTTTATATTTGCTTGCATGAAAGAAACTGTCACCAAAGACCATATCCTTTAAAGAGTTTTTGCTCAGTTTAAGGCTATTCACATCCATCACAAATTTAGCTGAACCTTGATTAGGCTGTGCCGGATCAAAACTCATCTGTGATTGATACTTTTGAAATTGCCCATTTACAATCGACATTCCTGCAGATCGGATATCAAAGCTGATCTTACTGCTAGGTGATAGTGTCCATGTTTGCGCTTGAGCAAAAACAGAAGCAGACAATAGCACTGTGGCCAAACTCATTTGTGTAATAGTACGCACGATTTCCCTCGGTTTTCTTGTGTTAAACACAATCATTCAATTGATTCACTCAAACTTGTACTGTCTTGACGTTGGTATTTAGTTTTCAGTTGTTTGTAAATTTCTAAATTTTGAAACGCTTGTAAAAATTGAATGGTTCCGTGGGGAAGTTCTTTTTCCATAATTTCCCCCCGATAGTATGCTTCACGAAGTGGTGTTGCAGAAATTGCACCTTTTAAACTATCGAGTTCCAACATCTCCCATTCTGGGAAAAATTTGAGGTAATAGGATGAGTCATCTTTAAAGTGACCGATTAAGCCGACTTGATCACTTGGCTGTACTACATCCGCCACTAAAGATTTGACCAATTTTTGCCATTTTTCATCATTATAAACATCAATGACGTGTACAAATTTGATTCTTGCCTGTTGATCAGGAGAAAAGTTAGACAAAATCATCTGTTCACGTTCAATGGCTAAAAATGGATTTTTTATATTCCGCTCTAATTGAGCAGAACCAAGCGCTAAAATAACGTTCTGGCTATGCGTCAGCGCAATTTTAATGGTTTCCATATGTGCCAAATGAAAAGGCTGAAAACGTCCGATATAAACCAAATAATCAAATTTATAATTCATCGCCAAGTCACGTTTATGAACTGATCAGTTATGTCACTCTTCGCCAGAATACGACATAATAGATTTCATAAAATCTATATTAATTGAAAGCAAGGATAGTACGATGTCATTAAGTTGTATTCAACAACCTCATGAGCATTTAAATGCAAAATTAGAAGATGGTGTGCTGACCTTGGCGATTAATCGTCCTAAAGCCAAAAATGCATTATACGGCGAATTATACCTATGGATCGCCAAAGCCCTTGATGAAGCAGACAAAGATCAAGCTGTTCGTGTGGTCATTTTACGTGGCGAAGATGCGGATTTCAGTGCTGGTAATGATATGCAAGACTTCATGAAATCTGCGGCGATGAAAGATCAAATTCGTCCAGAAGATGGTCCTCCTTTTGTGCTTTTAAAATCTGCTGCTAAATTTTCTAAACCCTTGATTGCTGCGGTACGTGGTGTCGCAATTGGTATTGGCGTAACGATCTTATTGCATTGTGACTTAGTTTATGCAGATAACACTGCTTTGTTCCAAATTCCATTTGTAAGCTTAGGTCTTTCACCTGAAGGCGCATCTAGTAAATTACTAGCACGTCAAGCAGGTCATGTGAAAGCAGCAGAACTTTTATTAACTGCTGATAAATTCGACAGTGAAAAAGCATTGGCTGCAAACTTGATCAACAGTATTGAATCTGACGTTTATGCAATTGCCGCTCAAAAAGCCACTCAACTGGCTTCACTACCACTTGCTTCTCTCGTGCAATCTAAAGCCTTAATGAAACATGATGTTGATGAGATCGTGTCCTGGATTGATCATGAAGCAGTAATCTTTATGGGGCGCGTCGGTTCTCCAGAAATGATGGAAGCTGTACAAGCTTTTATGCAAAAACGTAAACCTGATTTCACACAATTTAATTAAGCTAAAAGATCCGAGTCTCACGACTCGGTGAATACTCTCTATCTAAGGAATGGATCATGACGACTGAAAAAAAACGCTACTACGAACCTGCACCACAAGGCATTGATGTTGAAAATTTCAAAAAGGTCGTGACCAGTCGTCGATCTGTTCGGAAGTTTACAGAAAAACCTATACCGTCTGATATCCTCGATCAATGTTTAGATTTAGCACTCTTGGCCCCTAATTCATCTAACTTACAACCTTGGACTTTTTATGTTGTCCAAAATCCTGAAAAGAAACAAAAGATTGTAAAAGCGTGTCTAAATCAATGGGCTGCGCGCACAGCGGCTGAATTGATTGTCTGTGTCGCACGTACAGATCGAATTAATGAAATGGCAAAGCTGAATATTCAAGAATTTCCATTTCCTGAGATTCCTCCACTCGTCAAAAAATATTACACCTATATTCCACTGAATTATAAAACGGGTTACTTAAATGCAATTGGTAACTTTAAGAAAGTAACTTTCAAAGTAGCACGTACTTTTGACAAACAAATGCCTGTTACCGCTTTTACACCTGCGGATGCCAAACTTTGGGCAGCGAAGACAACAGCTTTAGCCTGCGAAAATCTTGTACTCGCGCTCAGAGCTTATGGATTCGACAGTTGTATGATGGAAGGTTTTGACGAACCTTTAGTATGTAAAACATTGGGGCTCAATGCTAAAGAGTTTCCAATTATGGTCATTGGTGCGGGAGAGCGTGCTGAAGATGGTGTGTTCTTCCCACAATATCGTTTCGATCGAGACTTATTTATTCAAAAAGTTTAAATGTAATATCACACATTTTTGATGACTTATTTTTCGTGTTGACACTTCAAACAATTGCTTAATGTTTGTAGTGTCAATTTTTTCTTTTATCTCGATTTATATTTTTGATTGTATTTTTCCAAAAATGATTTTAAGCCAAAATATTAATTGAGAATAAGATGAAAATTAAACTTCCCTCAAGCATTGTTAAACATATAGATTATTCATCTCTTGTAAATGGTCAAGCTTTTGATCCAAACACTGCGACACACACACCTGTCGGGAAATATACCTGTGTACACTACGGGATCATGATTCCTAATCTACCTGCCCCATTCAACTTTTTAAATATGATTGTGGTTGCAGGACAACCTCTCGTTAAAATATTCAGGTCAATTCAAAGGTCAGCATATTCAGGGTCGAGGTTATATTGAGTATATTGATCCTATAAGCAATTAAGCGCTTCAAAATAAACTTTCAATAATTAAGCCTCATGAGATGGGGCTTTGACATTTAAAGACATGTTCATTCATTCAAATTATTTCTAAACTCATTTCAACATTATAATTTCAGCATTTTAAACTGAGGATAGAGCATCCTTAGTTTTTCCAATGCATGACTTGAGTCTTGAATATCGGTATGAGCGCAAGAAAAAGTAAAATCAGAACCGATGCTGGTATTTTTCCAAGCATGGTATACGAGACAATGCAAAATATGGGCGTTGATGTGGATTTAATATTTTCGCAATTAAATGCGTTACAACATCCAATCGACTATCCTCAACGCGATTTAAGATATGACAATCGTGTTCAAAAAAAATTCTGGGAACTCACAGAAGTTATTACACAAAATTCCAATATTGGTTTAACTGTCGGTCACCATCTCCCCACTTTTCGTGGTCAACTTTTTGAATACATTTTTTTAAGTAGTGCAAATTTTGGCGATGCATTAAAAATAGCAATGAAATACTATCAATATTTCACTACAGGATTGGATATTGAACTTCACATAGAAGATGACACCGTTACCCTAAAAGGTTTTCATCACCCTGTCCGTCATTATTTAGAATGTACGATTACCATTGTTTTATCTTTTTTTGATTATATCAGTCAGGGAAAATTTCAAGCACAAGAAATTTGGCTCAGCTACGACAATACAGAATTTCAGGACTTATATCATGAGCTATGGCATTGCCCAGTTTATTTTAATCAGCCTTATGGTTGTATAAAATTCAAAGCAGAAATTCTAGAATATGCCTCTCCGTCTGCTCAACCTGATTTATTTCTGTTACATCAAGCTATCATTGAGAAGCACATTGAACTTGTAGATAAACATGAACTAGTCATTCAAATTGAAGAGGCTTTAGGCGAACAACTAAAATTAAGACAATTCGCTCTAGAAGATATCGCAAGAATTCTTCAGCTTTCCCCGCGTAAAATCCAAATTTCACTCAAAGATATTGGAACGAATTACGAGAATGTTCTAACGTCATTCAGACAAAAACTTGCTCGTCAGTTATTAGCGAAAACTACACTCAAACATGATGAAATAGTCTATTTAACAGGGTTTTCAGAGCCATCAGCCTTTTCTCGAGCCTTCAAATATTGGACAGGAGAATCTCCATCCTCGTATCGTCAGCGCATACAAAATTCAACCGATCATGGGTCAATAGAGATAATGTGTAAGAATTCAAAAGCTGGTTCTTCATAAGGATGACTGGCTTTTAATGCACGTGCCACTTCTATGGCTTTATCTTCAGGCACAATAGTTTCTACACGCCACTCTTCAACTTGTTCAAGCTCTCCAACTTGACCTATAAATGGTTGAGCCCCATTCACGGGTTTAAATTGACCTAAGCCCTTGACCTGCCAAGCACACTGCTCATAATCACCAATTCCGCCTGCACCTGCTTCAAATACTGCCTGCTTCGTCAACTCTAGATGTGATTCTGGTACAAAATAGATCAGTTTAAGCATGATTAACCTCTTCCACGCTTTTCCCCTCTGTTGTCATTTGCATAAGGGCTTCAGTAATCATTTTCAATGCAATATTGTTTGAATGACGATGATAATTCGCATATAGACCAAGCTGTGGTAATTGCTCATCTGTTTTCACAATTTTGATATTATGATTTAAAAACTTCAGGAGGTATTCGGGAGCAAAACTAAAGCCCATTCCCAAATTAATCAGATTGATATGCTGTAATACATTAGTCACCCACAGCATTTGATCATCCATCTTTTCGAAGGGAACTAGAACATTTAATTTGTCATAGAATACTGGTGAAGCATTTTGTTCACACATAATCACTGATGAATTTTTTAACTCTTGTAGTTTCAATGTCCGTTCTGAAGGATGAAGATTGTCCGCAGCCACCAAATAAATTTGTTCTGTCAGAATATGGATATCTTCATAATCTGAATGATCCATTTTGTATCGAGTAAAACATATATCAAGTTCAGCATTTCTAAGTTTTTGTATTTGCTCAGTACAGGTCAAACTGTGTAAATGAATTTTAAGATTAGGAATATTCTTTCTTAACTGTGCCAGAATGCTAGGCATCAATTTCAGTTCAGCTACATTCAAAAATCCAATGTGAATCTGATTATTCTTTTGCTGAGCGACCTGTCTGGCTGCAGCTACAGCTTGCTTGGCATTGTCCAGCGTCAAAGCTGCATATTTTAAAAATGCTTCCCCCTCATCAGTCAGTTTGACTTTACGAGTGGTCCGATCAAATAAAGTAACACCGACTTCGTGTTCAAGATCTTTAATTTGCTGACTGAGTGATGGTTGTGCGGTATAGAGCTTTTCGGCAGCTTTAGTAAAGCTTTGCTCTTGAGCAACAGTCATAAAATACCGTAAATGTCGTAATTCCATATCTCAATCAGCCCATCGTGCATAAGTGCACGTTCATTACTTTGAATTTTATATAGATCGATAGTTTATATGAATACGACTATAGATCACTGCACTTTTTTTCTAGACTGACTCAATTCAAAAACTCTCCCCATGTATTCAATTCATATAGGAAAAAGCATGTCTCAACATTTTGACACTGATGTTCTTGTCATTGGTACTGGTCCTGCTGGTTCAACTCTGGGGCTTGCCCTTGCCAATTATGGCGTCAAAGTTCAATTGTTTACCCAGTTTAATTGGTTAGCCAACAGTCCTCGTGCACATATTACTAATCAACGTGCCATGGAAGTCCTCCGTGATTTAGGTATCGAAGAACAGGTGAAGGAAATCGCAACACCTTGGGAACACATGGGTGAAAGCCTGATCACAACCAGTTTAGTCGGCGAAGAAATTGCCCGTATCAGTGCTTGGGGCACAGGTGATGAGCGTCATGGCGATTATATCAAAGGAAGTCCATGCCCTTTAGTGGATCTTATCCAACCTAAAATGGAAGCACTGCTCGTTAAAAATGCGGCTGAACGAGGCGCTATTTTTAACTTCAATACTGAATATTTATCTCACGTACAAGATGAACACGGCGTGACTGCGACATTCCTCAATCATATTACCAATACCGAATTTAGTTTACGTGCAAAATACTTGGTGGGAATGGACGGTGCACGTTCAAAAGTTGTTGAACAATTGGAATTACCACTTGAAGGCGTTATGGCGCGGGCTGGTACAGTGTATGTGACCTTTAAGGCGGACTTATCTAAATACGTTCAGCACCGCCCTGCGATTTTGCAATGGATTGTCAATCCTGAAGCAAGTTTTGGTGATTTAGGTATGGGGCTATTGCGTGCCATCACCCCATGGAATGAGTGGATAATGGGTTGGGGCTTCGATATTTCCAAAGGCGAGCCTCAAGTGACTGCAGAGCAAGTTCGTGCACGTTTAGATGCTTTCGTGGGTGAGCATGTTGAAGATGTTGAAATTCAAAAATTGTCTTATTGGTATGTGAACCAAACATGGGCAACTGAATATTCGAAAGGTCGTGTATTCTGTGGTGGTGATGCAGTGCATCGTCACCCACCATCAAGTGGTTTAGGCTCAAACACCTGCATGCAAGATGCCTTTAATCTCGGTTGGAAACTTGCATATGCAGTTAAAGGTTGGTCTCAACCTACGCTTCTCGATTCTTATACCGTTGAACGTGCGCCTGTAGGTAAGCAAATTGTTGCACGTGCCAACCAATCACGATTTGATTATAAACACCTCAAAGAAGTTTTTGGTTTTGATCAAGGTGTAACAACCCAAAAGCAAATGCTGGAGCGTATTTTTGCTGAAAATGAACAAGGCGCTGAAATACGTACAAAACTCTACAATGCATTAGCAATTAAAAATTTTGAATTTAATGCTCAAGGTGTTGAACTGAATCAGCGTTATAGCTCAAATGCTGTCATCTCTGAATCAGAACCTGAAGTCTTTAAACAAGATGATCAACTTTACCTTCAAGCCACTACACGCCCAGGAGCAAAAGTACCGCATACTTGGCTCATCAATGCTAAAGGTCAAAAAGTTTCAACTTTAGATATTACGGGCAAAGGTCGTTTTACCTTACTCACTGGCCTGTCAGGCAAAGGCTGGAAACAAGCTGCTGAACAGCTTAATCTTGAGTATTTAGATGTCATTCAAATCGGTTCAAGAGATTATCGTGATGTCTATGGTACATGGAATGCGAAGTCTGAAATTCATGAATCTGGTGCTGTTTTAGTACGTCCAGATGGCTATGTCGCTTGGCGTTATCAAGACAGTACCAATCAATCTTTTGATTATGAAAATACTCTGAGAGCAGTTCTAAAACAGATTCAACTTACTGTTTAAATAATAAAAGCCACCTTAAGGTGGCTTTATTCTGCTGAATTTTTTGGCTAACGTCAGGATTAATAAACAAAGTGTCTTATGATCATGGTCGAAATTTGTTAGATATGTTTATTTGACTTCCTTCATCGTATATACACACAGCTCAACTTGGTATTTCCCTGAGGTGTTTCATCCAAGCTCAGCTCACTAATCCACTTCTCGCCAAAGTATTTTTTCAGTTGATAAAGTACAGTCGATGGGTGTCCTTCAAAAATAAAATAATAAGTGCCAGATTCACTCTCTGAAGTTTTAATTGCTTGAAATGCAATTTTGATAACTCGCACACCATACTTTTCAAAATTCACAGCAAAATCATCTTGAACCATATGTTTGGTTTTATAATTTTGATAAGCATAAATTCCCTGATAAACATTATGGGCTAATTTAATTTCCTGTTTCGTCTGATTTACTTTAATTCCACGCTTTTTTTGTTCATTAAGATCATTTGAAATTTGAAAGATTTGCGCTGACGATTGACAGTTTAAAGAATTTAATTCATCAGTTTATCAACTGTAATATTTGTTGGATAATCATGACTGCAAATAAGTGCCAAGCCTGTTAAGATCAATATTTTTTTCATAGTGACTATTCTAAAATCTAAAATTTATAAAACATTATAACCACGAACAATCTGATGACTCGATTGAGTTTTAAAGTTAAATAATAGTTACTCAGTTTAATTTTACAGGTATTTTTAAGTTCCAAATGTATTTTTCATATAATTCAACAATTTAAAAAATATTTACTCTACAAAATTCTTTATTTAATTGTTTATTGAAATAGTAGAATTAACTTATAGAGGGCTTTTGATAAAAATCTGCCTCACTACTTGTGAGTGACTGTTTGGATATATTCCGTTATTGAACAAAATAGTCATTATTAAGTTTTATTTATACAAATCATCATTAAAGCAAAAAAATTAGCTGGGAATTCAAAGGATTGTCACATTTCTTTCATATCATGACATGGTTCAATTATGAACATATTATAATGAAAGGAGTTTAAAATGAATAAGTTAATTTTATCATCCCTACTTTTAGGTTTGTCTGTTCCAGCGCTCGCTGACTTTAATTGTAACGGTGTAATTAAGAATAAAACCATTGATGACAATGTAAAAGTGACACAACCATGTACGCTTGATCAAGTTACAGTCAAAGGCAATGTAATGCTCTATTCAAATGCGCAAGCAACTATTTTAAATAGCACGATTGACGGTAACCTCGAATCTAAAGGAAATTTTGGTCAAGTGACGGCTAAAAACAATAGCATTGACGGCAATATTCAACTTGAAAAAGGTAAAACGATCCAACTGCACAATAACCGTGTAGATGGCAATATTGAACTTAAAGAAAATCGTTCAAGCATTCAGGTTACTGCAAATCAGGTCGATGGTAATTTAAAATGTGAGTCAAATAGCCAAACTCCAAAAGGCGGACAAAACCGCGTTAAGGGGGACAAAGAAGGACAATGTCGTAGCTTGTAATCATTTATTCGATCAGCATCAACTTAAAGATTCATGAACTGAGCTTTAAATTCGAATTTAAAGAAAGCCACCTTAAGGTGGCTTTTTTTTACGCAGTTAAGAAATAACCTGCAATTAAAAATAGGATTTGAAGACTGGCCACAAAAGCGAATAGCTTCCAGCCTTTTTGCCTCAACTCGTGTTTGTTCAGTATCATCATTGTTTTGGTCATATCGTCACCTCATACCTGAGTTAAAAACGAACCGCATTAAATTCTTACTTATTATGGTTAGCTATATGTCCAATAAACACACTTGTCCTAACCTCTATATAAAAGCAAAAACCAAACCAAGTCCAGTGGGAGAAAGATTTTGAAACCAAATCTATAAAAACAAAAAACCACCAAAATGGTGGCTGAATAAGCTCATGTTAGCGAATCTAAATTTATTTTTCCATAAGGTAAATTTAAGATACTATTTAACAATGCTTTTTATTAATAAATTTATTCATTATTTTTCTTTTAAGCTCCACGTTGAAAATAAAAAAACTGACATTGATCCAGCTAAATTGACTGCCAATTCAGCATGACGCGATGCAGGCTTAAAATTCTTTTTGCCCTGACCATGTGCATCCCCTACTTTGTTTCTCAATGATCCTAAGCCTTCAATCACTGAACTACATCCTCCAAGAATCTGTTTAAAAGTTTGTTCTGTGTGTTGAGAAGGCGCTAAATTTAATTCTTTACTGACTAATCTATACAGTTGATTAATATCAGGTGCATTTCCATAGTCAACTTGATGTTCATCAAGAATATATTTACAAGTCGATTCTAAAAGTGTCCTTGCTAATGTAATAGCACCATCAGGATCAGTTACTCTCCGCTCTAATGCTTTCTGCCATATTTGATGAATATAATCAGAACTTAATTCGTTAATTCTCAACTCCACTACTTGATCTAAGGGAGAAGTATTTCGTCTTTCTAAAACATTCAATAACTCTTTAAATTCTGAATAAATATAATTCTCACGTTCCACATAAGATTTAAAATCCCATTTAATTCTCGCTTCAAACTCATCTAAGGTATTGTATCTTTAACAATAAATGGAATATATCCATAAAGGTTTTTTTTATCAGCAATTCTTTTCTAAGCTCTTTAAATGCCTCTGAGGCACCTTTTTCATAACTATCTGTAGCCCTAGCTATTAGCAATTCACGTAAGTGTAATACTTTTTCAATTAAACCAGACATTTGAGAACTCTTTATTTATTTTCAACTCAATTTTACATCTTCAAAACAATAATTTACTTATGAAAAAGCCACCTTATGGTGGCTTTTTCAATCTATTGATTTAATCAACCAATAAACTTACGAGCATTACGGAACATACGTAACCATGCACCATCTTGATCCCAATCTTCAGGTTTCCAAGAGTGCTGAATCGCACGGAAGTTACGCTCTGGATGAGGCATCATAATCGTTGCACGACCATCAGTTGAAGTCACACCTGTAATTGCTTCAGGTGAGCCGTTCGGGTTCAATGGGTAATGTTGAGTTGGATTACCTTGGCTATCAACATAACGTAAAGTCACTTGATTACCCGCATTCAATGCAGCAATAGAGCTGTCCGCTGCAACAACGCGACCTTCACCATGCGCCACAGCAATTGGTAAAATCGAACCTTCCATACCTTCTAACAGTACAGATTTAGATTTTTCAACACGAACGTTTACAGCTCGCGCTTCAAACATTTCTGATACGTTACGATGGAAACGTGGCCAGTTTTCAGCACCTGGAATGAGTGGAGCCAATTGAGACAACATTTGGCAACCGTTACAGATACCGAGTGAGAATGTTTCTTGACGGTTAAAGAATTTCTCAAATTGATCACGAAGTTTAGGATTGAACAATACTGACTTCGCCCAACCACCACCAGCGCCTAAAACGTCACCGTAAGAGAAACCACCACATGCCACTAAACCTTCAAATTCATCAAGGCTTACACGACCAGCGAGTAGGTCACTCATATGGACATCAATCGTATTGAAACCAACTTTGTCGAATGCAGCTGCCATCTCCACATGACCATTTACACCCTGCTCACGCAAGATTGCCATATTCGGACGACGTGTATTGATATACGGTGCTTCAATTTCTTCATTCAAATCGAATGTCGCTTTTGCAATAAGACCTTTATGATCTTTATTCGCAATTAGACTATATTCTTGATCTGCAGTTTCCACGTTGTCACGTAAACGTTGAATCTGATGTGACACTTCAGTCCAAGCTTGTTGCAGTTCAACACGATCTAGCGTTAAACCATTGATCGTTAGCGTATCAGTAGTATTCACTGTACCAACGACACTGATCGCATCTTTTAAGCTTGATGCTGAAACTTCAGTCTGTAGTGCATCCCAATCAGCTTTAGCAATTTGTAATACTGCACCAATTTCTTCAGCAAATAAGCTTGCTACAGATTGATCTTCTAAAGCCACACCCAAACGTGAAGCGAACATCATCTCTGCAACAGTTGCGATTAAACCACCATCACCGATATCATGGTAAGCTTTAATTAAGCCACGGTTGTTCCAATCTTGCACCAATGCAAAGAATGCTTTGAAGTCATCGAAGCTATCTACATCTGGTGTAACCGAACCAATTGCTTTATACACTTGCGCAAGGATCGAACCACCAAGACGGAATCGACCTTTAGACAAATCAATACGTACAAGTACTGAATCTAAGTTTTTCAATTCTGGTGTTAATGTCTTACGCACATCAGTCACTGGTGCAAATGCTGTGATCACACCTGACATTGGAGAAGTTACAGACTTATCTTCACCTTCGTCATTCCAAGTCGTACGCATCGATAAAGAATCTTTACCTACAGGAATTGCGATGCCAAGCGCAGGACACATTTCCATACCGATGGCTTTTACACCTTCAAATAATGCTTGGTCTTCGCCTACTTGACCTGCTGCAGCCATCCAATTCGCAGACAATTTAATGTCGCTGATTTTCTCGATTTTTGCAGACATGATGTTGGTGATTGACTCAGCCACTGCTAAACGTGCAGATGCCGCAGGATTTAACAATGCTACAGGTGGACGTTCACCCATTGCCATTGCTTCGCCTGTGTAGCCCACTAAACTTGTTGTTGTTACCGCAGCATCTGCTACAGGCACTTGCCATGGACCAACCATTTGGTCACGTGCAACCATACCTGTAATTGAACGGTCACCAATGGTAATTAAGAATGATTTAGACGCAACTGTTGGGTTCTTAATCACACGGTAAATCGCATCTTTAAGATCAGTCACTTGTGCAGCATCAAAGTCATCACCGTGACGTTCTATACAGTCATACGCGCGGCTCATACGTGGCGTACCACCTAAGATCACTTGCATTGGTACATCAACTGGGTTGTTACCAAACAATGGATCTTCAACCGTTAAATGACGCGCTTCAGTCGCTTCACCTAATACGGCAAACGGACAACGTTCACGCGCACAGATTGATTCAAATAATTCTAATGAAGATGGACGGATCGCCAATACATAACGCTCTTGCGCTTCATTTGACCAAATTTCCATTGGCGCCATACCTGGCTCCAATGATGGTACTTTACGAAGATCAAGTTTTGCACCTAATTCGTGGTCATTTACCAGTTCAGGCATCGCATTTGAAATACCACCTGCACCCACGTCATGTACAGACACGATTGGGTTGTGGTCTTCCATACGCCAGCAGGTATCAATTACTTCTTGGCAACGACGTTCCATTTCTGGGTTTTCACGTTGTACAGAAGCAAAGTCTAAGTTCTCGCCCATTGTACCGCTATCTACAGAAGATGCCGCCCCCCCCCCAAGACCGATGAGCATTGCAGGACCACCAAGCACGATCAATAAATCGCCCGGTTGGATCGCATCTTTTTCAACATGGTCAGGACGGATGTTACCGTAACCACCAGCAATCATAATTGGCTTATGGAAACCTTTTACATCTCCATTTACATTTTGCTCGAATGTACGGAAGTAACCATTTAACGCAGGACGACCAAATTCGTTGTTAAAGGCAGCACCACCCAATGGACCTTCAATCATAATTTGAAGTGGAGATGCCATACGAGATGGTTTACCGTAGTTTTCTTCCCATGGCTGTTCGAAGCCTGGAATATTCAAGTTAGATGTAGTGAAACCTGTTAAGCCTGCTTTTGGCTTACCACCACGACCTGTTGCACCTTCATCACGGATTTCACCGCCCGAACCTGTTGCCGCACCTGCAAATGGTGCAATCGCTGTAGGATGATTGTGGGTTTCCACTTTCATTAAGATGTGGGCAGCTTGGCTCTTATATTTATAAACATAATGACCGTTTTCATCTTTTTTCGGATAAAAACGTTGCGTATCAAAACCAACAATCACTGAAGCATTGTCTTTATATGCTGACAATACATCTGTAGGTGATTCTTTATAGGTATTTTTAATCATTTGGAACAATGACAATGGTTGGACTTCACCATCAATTGTCCATTCTGAACCAAAGATTTTATGACGACAATGCTCAGAGTTCGCTTGTGCAAACATCATGAGTTCAATGTCATGCGGATTGCGACCTAACTTGATAAATGCATCAGTCAAGTAATCAATTTCTTCATCCGATAAAGCAAAACCAAATTCAGAGTTTGCTTTAACGAGCGCTTCTTTACCTAGACCTAGAATATCAATCGAGTTCAGCGGTTTTGGCTCAGTTTCAGTGAATAAAGCAGCAGCATCGTCAATTTGATTGAAAACACTTTCTGTCATTCGGTCATGCAGAATTTGCTTAATTTCATTTGAAACGTCTTTTACACCCTTCAAAGTAAACAAAACACCGCGTTCAAGACGATGAACCGGTGTGTTGCAGTTCGCGAAAATATCGGTCGCTTTTGAAGACCACGGCGAAATTGTGCCTACGCGTGGAGTGACTAAGATTTGAATCTCATCTGTGGCTGCTTGGCGTAATTCAAATGACGCACCATCATTTAGAAGCTGTAAAGCGGATTGCTGTTGTTGCTCGTTGAGCGCTTGGTCGAATAAATAAACCCATTGACTTTCTATTGATTGAACCGAACTAATTGACTGTAAACGAGTTAATAGTTGCGTTTGCTTAAAAGAAGAGTGTGCTGGTGCACCGGCCACGATAAACATGCTGATTTTGGCTCCACGGGATGGTCTTTTGAACCATGCCACAATGTGACTTGAAGAGAGCGCATATTCTACTGTGTATTGCAAAATTCAGCTAGATAGCAAAACTGCTTTAAGACATATTTTCGATCGAGTTTACGAATAAATCTTTTTTATTCAGTAAAAAAAATTGAATTGCACCCTATGATGCAATTCAAATGAGATACGCCTAAATAATTCTTCTGTCATCTCAACTATTGAGTGTTGGTTACTTTTAACAGATGTTGAATCGCCTCTAGAGCCATAATCATAGATTTTGGATCAACTAAATCCTTGGTATCACAAGCTTGGTGATAACATGGCGCAAAATCTAAAATTATCTCCCCCTCTTTTGCACCTGGACGTTCTTGTTCATTAAATAAAATGATCAATGTGACCGGCACTTTTCCTAGAAATGGTGATGTGTCGCTTGCTGTTAAAGTGGTGATGTCTTCTTTGATCGTTAAGTTCTTTGCTTTAAAGAATGATTTTAAATGTTCTTCAAGCGCAGTATCTTCTGGATGACTAGGTAAAGACTTTAAGCCATCAATCATTGGTTTATAGTCAGATTCAGATAATCCAGCAGACTTAAATTGGGCTTCTAAATCTTTTAATGAAGATTTATCTACATCAGCAACCAAAATATTCGGATTTTTTGTACCGACCATATCAACATTGATATAAGCCTTTATTCCCTTCAGCTGTTCAGGTGTCATTTTAGCAACAAAATCTTGCGAACCTCCGATACCATCTTCTTCAGAATCCCAAAATGCAAGGTAAATTGTATTTTGAGGATGATTTTCAGATTTTGAATAATGTTGTAATAGCTCTAATAGAACGGCTACACCTGTACCATTATCATTGATCCCAGGTCCTGTGGTCACAGAATCATAATGCGCACCGATTATCGTAGCTAAATCAGGATTTTTACCTTTGATTTCGATAATAATATTCTGACCTACAATCTTATTGCGATTTTCAAACGGCAACATCTGAGCGTGCAAACCAGCTTTTTTTGCCTC
This sequence comes from Acinetobacter sp. 24-47-67, assembly GCF_056779735.1. Lineage (NCBI taxonomy): Bacteria > Pseudomonadati > Pseudomonadota > Gammaproteobacteria > Moraxellales > Moraxellaceae > Acinetobacter > Acinetobacter sp. 24-47-67. The sequence continues at coordinate 97,185 of NZ_JBWYIK010000005.1, read as the reverse complement.
TTCAATAATATAGGTTGCAGTTGTCTTACCACCATCCGTTCCAACTGCGCGATTACCGCCATGAGCTGATGCAATATCTTCTAAGGCACTAAGATGACTCATGAGACGTTGTTCGATCAAATTCGAAGTATTGATTTGCGTGGTTACTTGTTGATTTTGATTTGGTGTATGTGAGCAAGCACTCAACATAAAAATACTGGTCATTAATGCTGTTAAACAAAGTATTTTTTTCATTGTCATCTGGATATCAGTTTATTAAGAATTCCATTTTAGGGAATAACCTTATTTCATCCACAGATTTTTGTAATAAAAAAAGAGCCCGAAGACTCTTTTTATTTATGTTTCTAAATTTTTAATTAACCAAATCGACCCGTAATATATGCCTCAGTCAATTGATGATCAGGTTGAGTAAATACTTTTTCTGTCGAATTCACTTCAATCAAATCACCTAAATGGAAATAGGCAGTACGGTCTGATACACGTGCAGCTTGTTGCATTGAGTGCGTAACAATTGCAATAGTATATTGTGTTGAAAGCTCAGCGATTAACTCTTCAACTTTAGCCGTAGCAATTGGGTCAAGTGCTGAACAAGGTTCGTCCATTAAAATCACTTCTGGCGAAACTGCAATAGTTCGAGCAATACATAGACGTTGCTGTTGACCGCCTGATAAACCAGTTCCAGGCTGATTCAAACGATCCTTAACTTCATCCCACAAGCCCGCTTTACGTAAACTATTTTCAACGATCTCTTCTAAATCATATTTGTCACGTGCTAAACCATGGAGTTTAGGTCCGTATGCAACGTTTTCAAAAATTGATTTTGGGAATGGGTTTGGCTTTTGGAACACCATACCCACTTGCGCACGAAGTAGTACTACGTCGAGATTAGGATCATAAATGTCTTGATTATCCAACATGACTTTACCCGTTACCCGACAACTATCTATCGTGTCGTTCATACGATTTAAAGTACGTAGGAATGTTGACTTACCACATCCAGATGGACCAATAAAAGCAATCACTTCATTTTGGTAAATATTAAGATCAATGCCTTTAATCGCTTCAGATTCACCATAATAAACATGAACATCAGTTGTACTCAGTTTTACAACATCCGATTTTGCTTCTTTTTTATTTTCGCTTTGCGTGTCAAATTGTGAAACAAACGAAGTTGACGTTTTTTGATTTGCATCTTGAGATGTAAATTGTGTTTGATCTGAATTCACTGATTGATCCTTTTTTAAGGAATTTTGAGTTACTTGCGAAGTTACTGTATTCATATTTTGCTCCGACTACCAACGGACTTCAAATTTCTTACGTAACCAGATCGCTAAACTATTTAAGCTAATCATCATCGCAAGGAGAACAATAATGGCTGCAGCAGTACGACCTTCAAAGAAGTTACGAAGTTCATTACCCTGCCACAAGAAAATCTGTACAGGCAGCGCTGTAGATTGATCGAATGGGCTTGCTGGAACACTGGCTACAAAAGCACTCATACCAATCAACAACAACGGCGCAGTCTCACCCAATGCTTGAGCCACACCAATAATCGCACCTGTTAAAATACCTGGTAATGCCAAAGGCAGGACGTGATGAAAAACAGTTTGCAGTCTTGATGCACCCAATCCCAATGCAGCTTGGCGAATCGAAGGTGGAACGGCTTTTAAAGAAGCTCGTGTCGTAATAATCACCGTTGGCAACGTCATTAAACTTAACACAAGACCACCTACCAAAGGGGCAGATAATGGTAAATGCATCCAACCAATAAAAATTGCAGCACCAAGCAAACCGAATACAATCGATGGAACAGCAGCCAAATTATTGATGTTGACTTCTACAATATCTGTAATCCAGTTCTTTGGTGCGAACTCTTCAAGATAGATCGCAGATGCAACACCGATTGGAATCGAAATAAAGATTACAATCAACATCATGAACAATGAGCCCATGAATGCACCAGCTAAACCAGATGTCGCTGGTGAACTACGAGAGTCAGGACTCGTGAAAATATTCGTGTTAAATGAATTTTCGATAACACCTTTAGCCTTGAGTTCATCGGCAATTTGACGAATCTCAGGACTAAGTTGTTGCTGTTCATCTGGCAAAGAACGATCAATATTACCTGCAAGCCACACATCAATATTTGCATCAGCAAGGACTTTTACATCCACTGTTTTACCAACCAAGCTTGGATCATTCATCACCATATCACGGATACGATATGCTTCAGAGCTCGTATAGATATAGCTTAACTCATCACGTTGGGCTTCAAGTTGAGGGTCTTGTTTGATCATGGCATTGATGATCAATGCATCCCAATCCACCATGCCAACTTCAGTCTGCCACTCAATAAAGCGTTCTTCATACTGAGCTGGATTCTCACCTTCAGCCAGTACAGGCTTTGGACCAACTTCAACAATTTTTGGATCGAAATAGATTGGCAAATTCATGCTACTTTGCCAAAAAGCAGGCAAGCCTTTCGCTAAAATACTACCGAATAGCAATACTACGAAGAATAAGCCAGCAATCACTGCTGAAAAACCGAAGAAACGGAACGTCTTTTCTTTACGATGACGTTTAGCTAAAGAATTCTGAATAGTCTTCTTACGCTTTTCTCTAAGCTGCTCAGCTGTTGCTGAATCAACTGTCTCGAGAGTATTAGGATTAGAAGTACTCATTAGTCGTATTGCTCACGGTATTTACGCACGATGTAAAGTGCAACAATGTTCAAACCTAAAGTAATCACAAACAATGTAAGTCCTAGTGCGAAAGCGACTAATGCTTGCGGACTTGCAAAGTCAGTATCACCTGTTAATTGATTAACAATCGTAATCGTTACGGTCGAAACAGCTTCTAATGGATTTGCGTGTAAAAGAGGACTGTTACCAGCTGCTAGAACTACGATCATAGTTTCGCCAATTGCACGGGAAGCAGCCAATAAAAATGCACCAATAATGCCAGGCAACGCTGCTGGAATGACCACTTTACGAATCGTTTCAGATTTGGTCGCCCCTAATCCTAAAGATCCATCACGTAATGCTCGAGGCACTTGAGTAATAATGTCGTCAGATAAAGAAGACACAAAAGGAATGATCATGATTCCCATGACAAAACCTGCAGTGAGCGCACTCGTTGCGTTGATATCAATACCAACCATTGCCCCTACAGTTTTAATAAATGGGCCAATAATCATGAGTGCAAATACACCATAAACGATCGTTGGAATACCAGCTAAAACTTCAATGGTCGGTTTTGCCCAAGAACGGAAGCGAGGAGAAGCATATTCAGCCAAATAAATCGCGATCATTAAACCTACTGGTACAGCAACCAATAGTGCGATCCCACTGACCATGAGCGTACCCCACAACAATGGAAGTAAACCATAGCTTCCTTCTGCACTTCCCGAAGTACTGAAACCCGGGTTCCACTCTGTTCCAAAGAAGAAATCAAAAGGATTAACAAAGCTGAAGAAGCGCATCGCTTCTCCAAACATCGACATTACAATTCCAAGTGTTGTAAGAATTGCGACACCAGAACATAAAGCTAAGCCAACATTGATGACTTTCTCGACCTGATTACGCGCTCTAAAATCTTGGCTAATTCTTTTTTTTGCCCATACTAACCCTGCCAATGCAGCGCAAATGACAACTGCTAATTTTGCAAAAGAGCCAATAGTTGAAAATTTACTCAGTTGCTCTGCAGCTGCAACTTCATAGGACGTTGCTGTATCACTGACACCAAATCCGGATGCAATCGCTTGAACACGGTCAACAACTACGTTTAGGCTTGCTGGATCTAGACTTGCTTTAATATCCTGTGGCAAATGATTAAGCACCACCTGCTCCAAGATCGTTGGCTCAACCAAGTTCCAAACAATCAAAATTAAAAATGCAGGGATACCACACCACAACGCAACTAATGCCCCATAGTAACCAGGACGTGAATGCAAAGCGGCAGAGTTATTTCCCTGACCTGCTAAGTTACGGCTTTTGCGTAATCCGATTTGATAGGCAATGGCGATGATCGCCAGTAACACACCTATAAGTAGCAGATTCATGTATTCTCCACTGTCTTTTCAATTTTCATGGTTTGAAAAAACTTTTTTCAATGAAAAAACCAATGGCAGGATAATTCCTGCCATTAGTTTGTCTTTTGATTACTTAACAGCTTTACCTGCTTTAAAGTTTGCCAAAATTGATGCGCGTTCTTTGTCAGAGAGTGAAATTAAGCCCGCTTTTTCTAACTTAGAACCTTTACCTGAAACACGCTTGTTTAAGAAATACTCAGTAAACTGTGGTAAACCTTTGATTGATTTCAAGTGTTCACCTTTTACATAGAAGAATAATGGGCGTGATACAGGGTAAGAACCATTTAAAATCGTGTTTTCAGACGGTGCCACATTGTTCACAGTTGCAACGCGTAAACGGTCACGGTTTTGATCATAGAAACCTAAACCAAACACACCAACAGCACTTGGAGAAGTTTTTAAGCGTGCAAGTGTTTCTGTATAGTCACCCGCAATTTCCACAACACGACCATCTTTACGGAACGTTGTGCAAGCTTTCTTTTTGGCATCTTTATCTAAAACTTTAATAGCAGCATACGATTCACAACCAGCGTCCACCATTTTCTCCTGGAAGACTTCACGTGTACCATGATTCGAAGCTGGGATTACAAGCGTGATTGGCTCATTTGGTAATGATTTATCAATTTGATTCCAACGTGTATATGGGTTTTTTACCATTTTACCGTTTGAAGGCAATTCAGCTGCCAAAGCTGCAAATACATGTTGTGGACGTAATTTATAAGCTGCTTTGTTAGCATTTGAAGCAAATACGATACCGTCGTAACCGATTTTAATTTCTAATACTTGGTTAACGCCATTTTTCTTACATTCAGCCAATTCGCTCGATTTAATTGCACGAGATGAGTTAGCAATATCGATCGTATTGTCGCCAACACCATTACAAAATTGTTTTAAACCACCCGACGAACCGCCTGAACCAACTACTGGTGTTTTAAATTGAGGGAAGTTATTACCGAATTCTTCAGCCACAATACTTGCATATGGCAATACTGTAGAAGAACCCGCAATTTGAATTGTGTCACGTGCTGCATTTGCGGTTGTTGCTACAGCTGCCCCAGAAAGTGCTAATGCAATTGCAATATTTGTAAAGCGCATCATGTTATCTCTCAATTTATGCAAATTTGGAGTACGCTACTTTTTATTGAAGTATTGTACTTATTTCGATACATGCATTTTGATTTGATAATATGACAATAAGGTTACAGCTTTATTACGATTTTATTATTTTTATTACACCAACCTGCTTATTTATTTTTTAATTATATTTCAACGATTTATAATAATTACGGTTAAATACTGATATTTTTATTACCTACTTATTCTTTAATAATTATCCCCCTAATTCTGCATAAAGATTTCTTCAATCATGATCTAAAAATATGTCAAAGTTATGAATTTTGAATATCAAAAAAGCGCTCAATTGAGCGCTTTTTTTCAAAAACAATCTATTAATCGATTGGTGGCGTATATGTACCATCAGCAATTGAAGCTTTGATGCGATCAGACTCAGCCAGTACAAGCGCAAGCAAGTTCTTCACATTGTCTAAAGTTGCCACTGGACTTAAAGTTGTCATTTTCAATGATTGAACCTGACCTACTTTAGTCACACCAATATTCGCTTCACCACGTGCAAACAATTCATCCGCAACGTTTTGGTTCAGTGTATCGAGTAATTCTGTTGGGTAACCTTCAGGAATTACACGGAATAAGACTGATGCAAATTGTGGCTCAACCAATAACTCTAAACCATCTGTTGCTTTAATATAATCTGCAACATCACGCGTTAAAGTAACACCATGATCAATCATAGAGCCGTAAAGCTCTTCACCGAGTGCTTCAATCGTCATCCACAATTTCAACGCATCAAAACGACGTGTAGTTTGTAGAGATTTAGAAACAAGGTTTGGTACGCCATGCTCTTCATCATAAGCAGAGTTTAAGTATTCCGCTTCATAATGCATAAAGCGATAGTTCGCTTCATCTTTAAGTAAGAATGCACCACAAGAAATCGTTTGGAAGTAATGCTTATGGAAATCAAGTGTGATTGAATCAGAAAGCTCGATACCATCTAACAAATCACGGTGATTATTAGATAGGATTAAAGCACCGCCCCATGCTGCATCGATATGCATCCACGCGCCGTACTTGTTGGTGATTTCACGGACTTTCTTTAAAGGATCAATTGCACCCGCATCGGTAGTACCTGCAGTTGCAACCACACATGCCACAATTTTGCCTTCATTTTGAAGGTGTGCCATGGTTTTCTCTAGTGCATCCATGTCCATACGCGCATTTTCGTCAACAGGCACAGTCACTACAGATTGGAAGCCCATTCCCATCATCGCCATGTTCTTTTGCACAGAGAAGTGAGCATTTTCAGAACAAATGACTTTAACGTTACGCATCGCTTCCGCAGGTACGCCATCACGCTGAACAGACCACGGATTGCCGTTTTCGTCTTTCCAGTTTTTCGCGATACATGCATCACGTGCAAGCAATACACCCATCAAGTTTGACTGCGTACCGCCAGAGGTGAACACACCTGCTTGACCTGCACCATAACCAACTTTTTGACGAAGCCAATCGATCAACTGAACTTCCATCAATGAACCTGCAGGGCTTTGATCCCATGAGTCCATCGATTGGTTAGTTGCGTTAATGAGTACTTCTGCGATTTGGCTAGTCACCATAGTAGGACAATGCAAATGCGCCAAAGAATGAGGATGATGTACTTTTAAGCTCTTATTAAGGAATAGCTCAACCATACGCTCTAATGACTTTTCCACACCCAATCCTTCTTTAGAAGGATTAAATGCAATTGCACTGCGAAGCTCTTTAATGCTACCGCCTGTGTACATTTTGTCATTTTGTAACCAAGCTGCTACTGCTTGAGTTGCCTGATCCATTGCTGACGTATAGTCAGCAATGGATGCAGCATCATTACAGAGCAAAGCTTTACGGTGTTCTGCAAAATCTACCATGAATTAAGCGCCTCGTACCGCAACTAATGCTTCAGAAATTGCTTTCTTAAAGCGCACAATTACTTCTTCACATTCAGCTTGGTTAATAATTAATGGGCAAAGTAGACGAATCACTGTACCGTTACGTCCACCCTTTTCTAACAACAATTTGTTGTTGAAACACGCTGCTTGGATTGCAGCAGCCAATTGACCATCTGCAGGAAGTGAACCCATATGGTCAGCAGGTTTACGCTCATCAACGATTTCGATACCGATCATTAAACCGCGGCCACGTACATTACCGATACATGGGAATTCTGCAGCTAATTTCTTCAATTCAGCTTGAAGGAAATCACCGCGCTCTTGTGCGTTTTGCGCAAGATTTTGTTCTTTAATCGTTTTGATCGTAGCAAGACCAGTACCCATAGCCAATTGGTTACCACGGAAAGTACCCGTGTGACCTGCAGGCTGCCAAGCATCAAACTTACGCTTAATACCAAGTACTGCAAGTGGTAAGCTTCCACCTACTGCTTTCGACATCACTACAACATCAGGTTCGATACCCGCATGTTCAAAGGCAAACATTTTTCCTGAACGCGCGAAACCAGCTTGTACTTCATCAAGAATTAAAACGATATTGTGCTTTTCAGTCACTTCACGAATTTTTTTCAACCATTTCACAGGTGCTGTAACCACACCGCCCTCACCTTGAATCGCTTCAAGGATAACTGCAGCAGGCTTAGTCACACCGCTTTCAACATCTTCGATGAAATTTTCAAAAAAATAAGTAAGCGCGTCAACACCCGCTTCACCACCTAAACCTAGTGGGCAACGGTATTCATGTGGATACGGCATAAATTGAACGCCTGGCATTAAACCATTAACAGCGTTTTTAGCAGACAAATTACCTGTCATTGCTAATGAGCCGTGAGTCATACCATGGTAGCCACCAGAGAAGCTGATCACAGTGCCACGGCCAGTATATGTTTTTGCAAGTTTAATTGCTGCTTCTGTACCATCTGCACCAGATGGACCACAGAACTGTAGGCAGTACTCTTCTTTACCACCCGGTAATTCAGCAAGTAAAGCTTCAGTAAAAGCATCTTTTAAAGGTGTCGTTAAATCCAAAGTATGTAATGGAAGACCACTCGCTAAAGTGTCTTGAATACTTTGAATGACCGCAGGATGATTATGGCCCAAAGCCAATGTTCCTGCCCCAGCTAAACAATCGAGGTACTCTGTACCTTCAACATCAGTAACCCAGCAACCTTGAGCTTTTGCTATCGCTAACGGCAATTTACGTGGATAGCTACGAACATTAGATTCCATCTGACTTTGGCGAGTCAAATAGTATTCGTTAGTAGAATTAGGTGCAGGATTTACAGAAGAAACGCTCATATCGAATTACCATCTCTGATATGGGTTAATAGAAATAAGTCGGGTGACTTGCGGTCCTTTGACTCGGTGCTTTATAGAGTTCTAGTTAGCCTATTGTGTAGAGTTATAACTAGAGGGCGCGATGATAACGAATTTTGAAATAAAATAAATAGATTTCTATCGTTTTCACCAGCAGATTCTAAAATATTAATGTGACAAATTGATAACTTGTATAGATTTCAAACTGTACCACTTCTATTTTAGATAAGTTTGAACTTGAGCTAAAGTAAAACAGTCCAAATTATGCAAAAAATGTTCAATTTTTTTTGCTGATTTGAACTGACTTTTTCAGTATTCCTAAATTCGAGCTTGGGCTAAAGCATAGTTTTGTAACATTATGAATCTTATATATTCATGTAGTTGTACGTGTGTGATTAAAACCACTTTTTTTCACTCATTTTTTTAAGAATAGTTTCAAGAGTTCTCGATTAAAATACATCAGCAACCCCATCATCACAACGACAATCCCCCACAAGGCTTCATTATGAATAATTTCATTATTTAAGGATGCCCCCAAAACTAGGGCGATGACTGGCGTCATGACATTACTCAAAGACACTGTCGACGCTGCTAAGCGGCGGATTAACCAAAAATAGCACAGCATCGCAACAATTGATGACATGATCATTGTAAACAAAAAACCCACCATCGCTTGCGTACTTGGTAGCACAGTTGGGATTTGTTGCCAAATGAATGGAATGATTAAGAGTGATCCTAAAGCTGAAACGATTAATGAACCTGTCGCCTGACTCATGGGGCTTAAAGGTGCATTAATTTCTTTGACCCAAAAAATCGAACTGATATACGACACCATACTGATCAGCATCAGAACCACACCCCAAGGATTGACTCGCTCATCTGCAGATTCTGCAAAAACAAATGTGAGACCCAATACGGCAATGACCATTCCACTCCATTGTAAAATAGACAACTTATGTGTTTTTAGGATGAGATGTCCAATGAGACCTGCAATTAATGGCGAGAATCCGAAGATCAGTGCCATTAAGCCTGACGTTAAATAATTTGCTGCTAAGTAGATAAATAACTGCGCACCTATTAAATTTAGGCTACCAGCCACATAACTTTTCAGCGATACATGATCAAACGGGAGTGGATCACGCATCATTTTGAGCAATACCAAAGCAATTATAGATGCACCAAAGTATCGAATGATGAGCACCCACATTGGATGAATTTCTGCAACACTCCATACAATGGCAAGTGGTGTTGCAGCCCATATCAATACCAATAAGGCATATATACTCGCAACAACCATTATATTCGCGGAACTAGAATTCATAATTTGCTCAAAATTAAATCAATATTTTCTTAGGCACATAAAAAACAGACCTAAGTTACCCTAGGTCTGTTGCACAATCTCACCAAGTTTACTTCACAAGTTTACGAAGGTCTTGGCTAAGATCTAAATATTTATCTGCTTCAAATGCAGCTTGTTTGCTAATCAATTTTTTAAGATGACGCATTTCTTTAGCCGCATTTACCGTAATACCACCAACAATAATACCGTCAGTCACACCGAACAATACAAATGAAGATTCTGCACGTAGCTCAGGATTGATTTCACCACGTACTAACCACTCAGCTGCTGCCATATCACCTACGAATTGGTAGTTAATGTCCAACTGATCTGTCCAGAACCATGCTGGATTAGGAGTAGGATGTTCTACACCCATCACATGGCGTGCAAAGATACCTGCTTGAAGATTGGCATTTTCCCAAGTCTCAACACGACGGTGGTTACCACAGTCACGAAGTTGAGTTGCCACATCACCTGCCGCATAAATATCAGCATTCGAGGTTTGGCAATTTTCGTTTACTTTGATCGCGAGATCAACGTCAAGACCAGCATCAACTGCCAACTGTGCATTTGGCACAATACCGATACCGTAAACCACAGCATCCGCACGAAGTTCTTCGCCATCAGCTAAAGTCACCACAATTTCTTCGCCATCAAGCTTGCACTCTGCAATTGAAGTTGAAAGACGAACATCCACACCTGCCAATTTTTGCTGTTCAAGCAAGAATTCACTCAAGATGCGTGGCGATGAACGCCCCATCACCATTGGTCCCATTTCAATGACAGTGACTTCACATTCTTTGAAACGTGCAGATGATGCCAGCTCAAGACCGATTACACCACCACCAATCAGGATGATACGTTGACCTTTTTGTAACACTGGTACAAGGGCTTGTGAATCTTCAAGATTACGCAGCGTGTAAACATGTTTGCCAAGTGCATCGAAGTTTGGAAGACGACGTGCTGCACCGCCAGTTGCAATCAGCAATTTGTCATAAGCAACAACATCACCATTTTGAAGTTCGACAGTTTTGGCTTCAGCGTTGATTTTCACGACACCATTACCGCGAATTGCTGTCACACCAAGATCTGCTAATTTTTCTTCAGATAAAATTTCAATCTTGGTTTCTTCAGGTTTTAAAATCACGTCTTTAGACAGTGGTGGACGCTCATAAGGAAGATGCGTTTCATCACCAATTAATGTGATTTTACCTTCATATTTGTTTGCACGAAGCTCAAGGATCGCACTTGCGCCTGCTTGACCCGCACCAACGATGACGATGTTGTTTACATTGCTCATGGGATTAACCTTTTAATTCCGCAGATACGATACCGAAGCCCGCAATCCACTCACTAATATCTTCATAGCAGTGAGTTGTCATTTCATACTCACCAACTTCGCTCAGTGCAGCAAATGCTGCCATCCAGCAACGCACTTCTTGACCACCACGACCACCTTCGACACGAATTTCTGCCTCAGTCATCGCTTCCATTGCAGCAAAATCTGCTTGTTTAAATTTCTCAAGCAATGCGATATCCCACTCAGGGCTCAGCGGTACTGCAACTGATGTATCTCCAGCAGCAAGTTTCTGACCAACTGCAATAATTTTCGCTTGACGCGCATTACGTGCTTGTTCAGTTGGATTACGGCCAGCAATTAAAAACTCTTCAACTTCTGGTGGCACTGAACCCATTTGAGGTGTTGGTGGATCATGAGACAAACCACCTGTACCCAATACAAGTACACGCTCATTTTCAAGATTAAGTGACTTTATATATTGTCCAACCGCACGACCTAAAGCAATAGTACGCTTTGTGGTTGGCATTGGAGCGGCAGCGCCATTAATAAATATTGGAATCGTTTTATAACGATCAAGTTTTCCATCACAAAGGAAGTGTAATGGTTGAGTCACACCATGGTCAGCCTGCATACGATATGAGTATGCAACATCAATACCCTCATCTAGAACTTGACGCACAAGCGCCAAAGCCTTGTCTTCAGGAACATCGATTTTATTGTCAATTTTACCGTAATCCCAGTCACCAGCAGCCGTAGCACGGATACCGACACAGAAACTTGGCATAAGGTCGTAGAAAAAACCGTTAAAATGGTCTGGACCAAAAGTAATGATCAGTGTTGGATCGTAAGCTTTTACTTCAGCAGATAATTGTTCAAAAGCAGCACGTACTTTTTGCTCTTTTGACTGATCTTGAGGTGAAGCAAATTCCATTAAAGGACTGTGCGAAGCACAAATAAGTTTAACGGCCATGAGAGACTCCTTAAAAGGAAGGCAGCCTTAGAACAGGCTGCCGATAAGTCCATTTTTTAGACTAGATTTTATTCGTCAAAGAAACCAGCACGTGGTTGACGTAGACCACGAATACCCAAACCACATTCTGCATTGATCAGAACACCAGTTAAAGGTCGGTTATTTTGACGAGATGCCAAGAGCACATAAGAACCTGTCATTTCTTCAGGCTCAGGTAAGAAGTTCAACGGCATACCACGCGCGATTTTCTCAGGATCACGCGCATCTAAAAGACCTAGATTTTCTTGGCCTAATGATGCAGCACCTTTAATGTTTACATTCATACCTGACGGCGCAACAGCATTCACACGAACTTTGGGTGCAAGCTCGTACGCCAATTCCTTCATGATGCCTACGCCAGCATGCTTAGATGCTGTGTAAACTGGACCACCACCCGCAGAATATAATGCTGAGTTAGATAGTGTGAAGATTATCGAACCTTCAGATTTTACTAACTCATCAAGTGCAGCTTTAGCACCTAGAATTAATGCTTTCGTATTAATTCCCATGATTTCGTCAAACGCTTTATCAAGTTGCTCACCTGAAGTATTGACGATATCTGCGTAGTGATCCCAGATTCCTGCATTACCAATAAAGCAATCAAGCTTACCAAAACGCTCAACAGTTGCTTTTACAGCACGGACATTGTCTTCATAGTTGGCAACATCACCAGCGATTGCAACAATTTGATCACCAAAGCGTTCTTTTAAAGCATCGACTTTAGATTGTGAACGTTGTAACACACCAACGTGTGCACCTTCTTCAAGGAAGCGTTCAACTAAAGCCCAACCTAAACCAGAACCACCACCTGTGATCAGTGCAACTTCGCCTTTAAGCCAACCCATGATTACTCTCCTGCCATCTCAACGTATAACGCACCATCTTCAACAATCACTGGGAAAGTTTGAATTGGATCTGTCGCTGGTAAACATAATGCTTGACCGGTTTTTAAACAGAAGCGAGCTGAATGCAATGGGCATTCGACAGTGCCATCGTCTTCAAGATAACCTTCTGACATTGAAGCATTACCATGAGAACAACGGTCATTCATTGCGAAGAACTCACCACCATTGTTAAACACTGCAAGCGCATCGATACCGTTAACGCCGCAATCTACTTTCAACGCTTCGCCTTCGTCTAATTCGTCAACTTGGCAAACAAAAATCTTATTCATTAGAAGAATACACTCAGGTTGTGAGAGTTATAGGTAACTTGATCAAGCGTGATCTTACGGTTGAAAATTTGGAAGCCTAGGCCACCTTCAACTTTACGGATCTTGTCATGACGTTTACCACAGTAAATCGTGACATCTTTCTCTTTTTGTGTACGGTACAAAAGATATGTAACGTATACATCGTATTCGCCTTCAACTTCAGTAGCTTCTACGATCACGTTACTCACCATATGAGTTGTACGTGATGGAGGCTCTTCAGCCCACGCCATACCTGTTTCAAGACGAGCAACACGACGCTCTAAAAGATCTTTCGTATCATTGAACACCCAAGTTGTAGGTGGTTCAATTGAACGACGACGGTCACGCGTTTGAGCATTTGGTGTTGTACGTAGCGTGTAAGAAATATCTTCAGCTAACGTATCTAACCAGTCGCGAAATTTCCAATCGTCAAGCAATTTCGCTTCACGATAGAGGAATTGGCTAATTTGATGGTGAAGTTCTAAACTCACTTGACTCATTTCATAAGCTCCTTCTCATATTCGTCAGCTGCTTTCTCAACATCTTCCCATTTTTCATGGATTAGCAAGTCTGCCCAACGACGGTACATGCCGCGTGCCGCAGTTTCTGAGAAAATATAGTTAGTGATACCAGGGATACCATCTTCACGAATTTTCTCGTTACCAAGACCCATTTCCATAATGAGTTTGTTTTGACGCGCTTTGTAACCACGTAAGACTTTTTGAATTTCGATCCAGTTTTCAGAGTCATCTTGCTCTAAGAAACCAGCTGGACCAAATGCACGTGTCGCAGAACGTTCAAACGCTTCTTTCACTTCTTGTGACGCTTCAGCATCCGCAATACAGAACGCCCATACTTCAGTTTTGTTTGGACCACGTGGATGCCATACGCGAAGTGTTGCTGTACCGTTTAACCAAGACAATGTTGGGAACATCGTGTTGTGACCAGCAAGACGTAACGCACGGATTTCACCAAGACGCTCTTTAACTTCTTCGTAAGTTTCGCGGAAATAGTTTGCTACTTCACCATCAACCCATACGTTTGCATCTGGTTTCTCTGTAAAGAAGAAGCCTGAACCGTGACCACGTGAACCATATTGGATTGCGTCTTTCGCAGTTTCCCATACCGGACGTGCAGTTTGCGCAGCACCTAATTTCTTAGTAGATTCGTCATCAGGTTTAGCACCTAATACTTGAATCGCAGATGCGTGAGAGAACAATGCATGATATTGGTCAGATGCAAACTGTTCAGCCGCAAATTTCCAGTTACATTCGATTTCCCACTTATGAACACCACCGATGATCTCAGTACCACCTGGACGACGATCTAATACGCCATCTAAGTACCAAGCGATATCACCCATGTATTCTTCAAGGTCTGGAGTTGTTTCATCCCAACAACCGAAGATTAAGCCTTTATAAGACTTCACACGGTTTACTTCGATCAAACTCCACTTCTCTTTACATGCGCCTTGAGGGAATGCACGATCTTCAAGAGGAATATCTTTAAGAGAGCCGTCTACGCCATAAGACCAACCGTGGTATGGACATGTAAATGCACGAGTGTTACCGCAGTCAGCAAAGCTCACGCGCATTGAACGGTGACGACATTGGTTTAATAATGCTTTGATTGAACCGTCTTTTTGACGTACCACGATGATCGGATCTTCACCCATATAGGTATTGAAGAAATCACCAGCCTTTGGAATTTGGCTTTCATGGCAAAGGAATAACCATGTACGACCGAACACACGTTCAAGTTCTAGTTCATAGATATCTGGATCTGTATAAATAGATGGCGTGATACGTCCATTTTGTGCATCGACTAAAGCATCGATTTCGCGCACATCAATTTTCCCACTCATGAAAAGCTCTCCTGTGACTAAATTAGACACAAACTAATAGACTCAACTTTGCAGAGATAATGAGTTTTGAACGAGTTTTGGGGAAATATTTTTTTTGTTTGAATCAAGATGTTTTATCGATAAATTAATCAATCGCTCAATACGTGAATTTTACCATATTTTAATAATAACGTTGATATTTCAATATGCTCAGCCCCACTTCACCGAATATCCATTTGTGAACTATACTCGCACTTGATCATATTTAGACATTATATGAATCAATCTTTGGATGATTTTTTTATGGAACTACGACACCTACGATATTTCATTGCTGTGGCAGAAGAACTCAACTTCACCAAAGCAGCCTTGCGCCTTTATACTGCTCAGCCATCATTGAGCCAGCAGATTAAAGATCTTGAAGATGAAATTGGCGTCCCTTTGCTTTATCGTACAAAACGTAAGGTAGAACTCACTGAGGAGGGTCAAGTCTTCCTTGAACAAGCTCGCCTCACGATAGCCCAAGCAGACAAAGCAGTCGCAATGACTCGTCAGATTGCCAAATCTAAACAGCAATTGTTACGTATCGGCTTTGTTCCCGTCGTTGAAATGAAAATTTTTCCTTACGTTCTCCCTAATCTTCGTGTTCAAAACCGGGATTTAAAGATTGAATTGTTAAGCTTAAACAACTCCGATCAGTCAAAAATGTTAAAAAAAGGCGAAATTGATATCGCTTTTACTCGTCAAAATCTATTTAGTGATGAAATCGAAAGTCAATTTGTTTTACGAGAACCTTTGATTTTCTTACTCCCCAAAGATCATCCACTCGCTAAATACGATCGCATTCCAGTAAAAGAGCTCGATGGAATCGATTTCATTATTCCTTCTGAACAGCAATCTCAAACCCTAAATAAGATCATTCTAGATTTTGCAAAATACCATCAAATCAATTTAAATATTGTTCAAACTGCAGACAATATCCTCTTTAACATTAATTCTATTGGCATGAACCTGGGCTGTACTTTTCTACCTGGATATATCGCACCACTGACGATGAACAACACCGTGATTCGCCCGCTAGACGTGGAATTACCTTCAATCGATTTATTTGCAAGCTATAGAAAAAGTACTAACTCAGAAGGCGTCAAAAAATTTATGGACTTACTGAGCTCTGTTTTTTACCTTGATATTAATCGTAATTAATTAATTTTTTTTTCAAATTAATGATCACCGTTAAACATAGCGGTGATTTTTATTTTTTATTTCAACCATCAGTCTTAGACTTTAGTCTAATAAAGTTTTACGAATATCATCATAAATTGTATGAATTCAGGCTTTAGATTAGACTGATTTTTAAACAACTCATTAACTAACTAGACTTGCTCTACCACTTAAGTCTAATGCATTAAAACAGATCAATGCTCAATATTGATTATCAATATGCAGATTTAAACGTATTAAACACATGTTCTGTATTTTCAGTTTTAAAAAAGAGGATGATTAAATCATCCTCTTTTTTAGTTTTTTAGGTTCTTAAATTATTTAACACCATGAACTGCTAGATAATTTTTGATCACCGTATTAAATTCTTCTGCTTTTTCAACTTGTGACCAGTGACCGCACTGACTGAAAATATGTGCATCAGCATTAGGAACGATATTTAAAATGTCCCAAGTACGAGACACAGGAATCACCACATCTTGAGTACCATGAATCAATAATACAGGAACTGTAATATCTTTCATTTTTTCAAAGTCTAATGGGAACTCGAAACGATCACGGTCACGCGCACCCACAACATCCATTAAACGATCAGATGCGTAGTCATTCGCTGCAGAATCAAAACGTACTTTTACCAGCTCATCTGTAATTAAGTCTTTATTTACAACGAACATTGAAAGTGTCTTACGAATACCTTCTTCTGTTAAAACTGGGTTTGCATGCGCTTTTAGGGCTGCAGTTTGTTTTGCACCACCTGTACCCATTGAAACAATACCGAGTACACGCTCTGGATAATCAAGTGCCAATTGGAATGCTAACCAACCACCTAGCGAATTACCTACTAACCATGTTTTTTCAATACCAAGTGCATCAAGAGTACGAATTGCATGATCAACCCATGCACGGATACCGTATTGAGTTCCTGGTGCAACGACAGTTTGACCATAACCAATGGTATCAATTGCGATACAACGCGCTTGCTCACCAATTGCAGGTAAATTCAACCACCAGTTAGCAGCTGCTGATACACCAGTACCAGAACCATGAAGGAATAAAATAGGCGTGCCTTCACCAATTTCATGATAATGGGTTAACTCACCTTCAGCAGTTTCGATCCATTTATCTTCTAAACCAAAGAATGAATCCGTTTTATATTCTGGAATTTGAACAGTGCTCATCATAGTCCTCTAACTGTCTATAACTGATCATATATTTGTGAAACAATCATCAGTTGATGTTTACAAATGATAGTTTTACAGGCTTATATTAACTGCTCTGTACCTTTCAACTGATACAAATTTACGATTGCATCCATCTTTTTACCAATTAAATAAATTACTGTTTTTTCTTATTTTTTTAAAATCAATATTCACCCTCTGAATATGACTTGATAAGATCTCGATATGATCCTTGCTCATCATATCGAGATCAATTTCATTTTAGAATTTATAACTATAACTTAACGCCACACGATGCTCTTCTAAATCACTCAAGGTACCTGGAACATTGATGTTGTTATAATTAGTATCAATGAACATATAGTTGAAACCAAGACCTTTATACTTACCTTCTGGCACAACATAGTTCACGATGATGTTATTTTCATTCTCGCGACCTCGACCTGGTGTTGCCGTATCAATATTCCAACCTTGGAAATGACGTACAGTGGCAGATAATCCTGGTACACCCATTTCTTTAAAATTATAGGTATAACCTACACTCCAAGATTTCTCATCCTTACGGATAAAACTCGCGACTGACCAGTTATCTAAATAAGGTTGTGGCACCCAACCACCCAATGTTGGGAATAGTGTCGCTTTATCTCCATGCTCGCCAAACATCTCTTGATAACCCAATTGAACAGTATGCATACCATGATTGACTTTCGCCCCCATAGAAATTGCTTGGCTATCAATTTCACCAAAAAGTTTATCGCCAGTTTCACTGTTATCGAAGTAACGAATATGTGCATCTAAATTCGTTTTTTCATCAAGTTTAGTTTTATAGCTTGCAGCAACATAATGTTGCTTGAAGATGTCAGTTAAATCAGCGAACCAATAACTACCACCAATCTTTGATGTAAACTGGTGATCAACACCAACAATATACATTCCATCATCAGTTGTGAGACCTTGAGCTTCTGCCTTCGCAAAATCATTGTTTGGGAATAAGGTCAAATCTTGATACTGATTATCGTAACGCGAATTAATACCATCAATATAAGCTAAGGTTAATTTAGTATCCTGAATATCTTTCGACTCTAACCATGCACCACTATAAGTAGTTAATAATTGGCGTGATGGATCGAAGAAAATAACTGGTGACATCGGCAATAAATCACCTACTTTAAGTTCAGTTTCAGAAACTTTAACTTTTAAAGTCGCACCGAATTTAGCATTATCGCGTTCTGTACGACCTTGACTGTTATCATATGGCATATGAATGTCATTTACAGAATCACGCGATTTCAATCCAATTGCATATTGAGCCAAGAGATCTGCACCAACTTGAATGCCTGCACCAATATCGTGATAACCCGATTTAGCATCTAAAGTGATTGCTTGCGTCCAGTTACCATAATCTAGATTTGGTGCTGTATCGTAATTACGTTCTAAATAGAAATTTTTAAATTTAAGCTGAACATTTGAATCAGCCACAAAATTCGCGTGAGCAGCAGTTGTCCCTAGAGTTGTTGCAGCAATCATTGCTAGCCATAATTTTTGATGACGCATGGCTTCATCCTATACTCAAATCAGCGTTGATGAGCATATTGCTAAATTGTGCACTCTGAAGAAATCAGACTAGAGTCTAAAAAAAATTTAGACTTTTCCGATGAAAAACAATACTTTAAAAACTCTCATTGTTATAAACAATTAATAATAGCTCAGTAACTAAGCAAATTAACTTTTACTATGGATAATTTATTATATTTTAATATCTTACAAATTAACCCAGAAGCATTTTGCCATTTTATTTAATAGTTTTTAAGTTTAACACTCACGATACGCTCTACACCAAATCACTCAATATAAGCACCCAAACATCTCACGCAATTGTTTTTTTATATGTATCTTTTCTAAATTCATAAAAAAAGCACTCCTAAGAGTGCTCTTTCAAATCACTTTTAAATTATGCGTTAAGTTCTTTTGCTTTAGCCATAGTCAAAGCTAGATCTTCAATCATGTCTTCCTGACCACCAACAGTACCACGGCGACCAAGCTCCATTAAGATTTCACGCGCAGATACGCCATATTTCGCTTCAGCACGTTTAGCGAACAATAGGAATGAAGAGTAAACACCCGCATAACCTAAAGTAGCTGCATCACGGTCTGCACGAATTGGGTTGTGCATCATTGGAATCACAAGATCTTCAGCAACATCTTGTACTTTGAACAAGTCAACGCCTGTGTCCATACCCATACGATTTGCAACAGCGATGAACAATTCAAGTGGTGTGTTACCTGCACCCGCACCGAGACCTGCAGATGCCAAGTCAACACGTAGCGCGCCTGCTTCAACAGCAGCAACAGTATTTGATACACCCATACCTAAGTTGTGGTGACCGTGGAAACCCAACTCAATGCTTGGGTCCAAGTGTTGACGTAAGTGTCCAACGCGATCAATTACATCTTGAGGAAGCATGTAACCTGCTGAGTCAGTCACATAAATACAGTTTGCACCGTAAGACACCATCTTCTTCGCTTCTTCTAAAAGACGCTCTGGAGATGCCATGTGAGCCAACATTAAGAAGCCCACTGTGTCCATTTCTAATTTACGCGCAGCGGTGATGTGCTGTTCAGAACAGTCAGCTTCAGTACAGTGAGTTGCAACACGAATCGTTGATACACCGATTTCATGTGCCATTTTCAAGTGGTCAACCGTACCGATACCAGGAAGAAGAAGTGCAGAAACTTTTGCATTCTTCATACGCGGTACAACAGCAGACAAGTATTCTTCGTCAGTCGCAGCAGCAAAACCGTAGTTTACTGATGAACCACCAAGGCCGTCACCGTGAGTGACTTCAATTAATGGTACGCCTGCATCATCAAGTGCTGTTGAAATTGCAATCATTTGCTCAACAGTCGTTTGATGGCGCTGCGGATGCATACCATCACGTAAAGTCATATCATGAACAATAATCTTAGACATGCGGTTGCTCCTTAAGCTTCTTCTTTGTTGAATACGTGTTCAGCAAACATTTCTGCTGTACGAGCAGCTGCAGCTGTCATAATGTCGAGGTTACCTGCATATTTCGGCAAGAAATCACCCAAACCTTCTACTTCCAAGAAGATAGAAACACGGTTACCATCAAAAATTGGACCATTTACAAGTTTGTAACCTGGTACATATTTTTGCACTTCTTTAATCATCGCGTGAACTGATTCAGTGATCGCAGCTTGATCTGGCTCACCTTCAACAAGACAGTGTACTGTGTCACGCATCATAAGTGGTGGCTCAGCAGGGTTAATGATGATGATCGCTTTACCTTTTTTCGCACCACCAACTTTCTCAATAGCACCCGCAGTTGTACGTGTGAATTCGTCGATGTTTTTACGTGTACCAGGACCTACAGATTTTGTAGACACAGTCGCGATGATCTCACCATATTCAACAGGTTGAACACGTGAAACTGCTGCAACCATAGGAATTGTCGCCTGACCACCACACGTTACCATATTCACGTTAGGCACTTCACCTTCTGCAAGTAAAGCTTCTAAGTTCACAGGTGGAACACAGAAAGGACCAATTGCAGCAGGTGTTAAGTCAATCATCAGTACACCAAGTTCATTTAACTTGCGGCTGTTTTCAGCATGTACATATGCAGACGTTGCATCAAAAGCAATTTTAATATCATCTTCAATGACGTGAGGAAGAAGACCATCAACCCCTTCTGCAGTGGTTTTTAAACCCATTTTCGCAGCACGAGCAAGACCTTCAGAAGTAGGATCGATACCCACCATCCAAACTGGCTCTAACCATTCGCTACGTTGAAGTTTGTAAAGCAAATCAGTACCAATGTTACCTGGTCCGATCATTGCACATTTAATCTTTTTCATTAACGTACTCTCTCAAAATTCCGACTTATTCAGCAGCGAAAGCAGCAGTCACTGAACCAAAGCCTTCAATCTCAACTTTGAATTCATCACCTGGGTTTGCTACAACCATAGGGCCTAATGCACCTGTTAAAATAATGTCACCAGCTAACAATGGACGACCACGACGTACCATTTCATCAGCAAGCCAGACAGCTGCATTTAAAGGGTTTGCTAAGCAAGCCTTACCAACACCTTGAGACACAACTTCTTCACCACGTGTCATGATCATTTTACAATTCGCTAGATCAAGGTTATCGAGTTTTACAGGACGTGACCCCAATACAAATGCAGCTGAAGATGCATTATCTGCGACAGTGTCAATCAAACTGATCTTCCAGTTTTCAATTCGACTATCCACCACCTCAACAGCAGGAAGTGCATAATCAGTCGCGCTGATAATGTCAGCATAAGTGTGTTTTTCTTTCGTTAAATCTTGTTTGATCACCAAAGCGATTTCCGCTTCTACTTTAGGTTGGATCAATAGACCTGCAGGAATCGCCTCTCCATCACCATAAGCCATGTCTGCAAACAGCATACCGAAGTCAGGTTGATCTACACCGAGTTGTGCTTGAACCACTTTTGATGTCAAACCGATTTTACGCCCAACTAAACGACGACCTTCTGATAAGGCACGCGCTGTATTCACTTCTTGTACAGCGTAAGCGATATCTACATCAGCAGCTTCACCACCCAACGTTGGGCGAATTGGTGCGATTGCACTTTGTGATAATTCAGCAGTTCGTAACGCTTGTGCTACTGATTCAACTACAGCAGAATTAGACATCAAGACTTCCTTCAACTTCATTCGATGATCTATTTGACCTTAGGAAAATTGCTTGAAAACAACCTTCTGGGGGACAAATTCTTTTAGAGAGATACCTGCATCTCTGATGAGAGCTAGAATGGAAAAATCTTGACCTATATGCCAATACTTATTTTCTTTATGACAATAGTTTCAGACTATAAATAATTTATCAAATCAAGACACTATCTTATTGTTTTACATGTTTTTAAAATTTTATTATTTAAATATACAGAATGTTTAATCTATTTCTAATACTACTTATTAGACCATTGATAATAGAATTATCCATGAATTACAAATTATTAATGCACTAATCCAAAGACAAGTTATATTCTCTTATTGTTCAACTACAATTCAATTAAAATACATTTTAAAAGCCTTGTTAAGGCGACTTAAGTCGTAAAATCAGTGTTGAATATTACAATTGCTACTATCTCATCACCAAATAATCACATTTTCTCTCCATCAAAAAAGATTAGAATATTCTGTAGAATATTCATCAGGTGAAGATACAGAGATAACAATGAAATTATTAAAACTGCCACTATTGATCTTAGCTACCGGGATTAGCTTTTCGGTACTTGCTGACACAGAACCTAAAACTAATATTATTAATCTTCAAGCAGACGCTTCTAAACAAGTCTCTAATGATGAAATGCACGCCATTCTATTTATTGAAAAAAGTAATAAACAGCCTGCACAACTTTCAACACAAATGACCCAATTGATGAATCAGGCCATCAACATCAGTAAAAAATACCCCCAAGTTAAGGTCGAAACAGGTTCTCAGACCACTTACCCTGTCTATGACAACAACAATTCAACAAAACTGAAGGAATGGCGCGGCCGCGCTGAAGTGAATATTGAAAGCAAAGATTTTAAAGCAGCGAGCCAGTTAATTAGCGAGTTACAACAAGATTTTCAAACACAATCGATTAATTTCACTGTTTCCACTGAAAAACGAAAGCAGGTTGAAAATGAGTTATTGACAGAAGCCACGCAAAATTTCCAACAGCGCGCTCAGGTTCTCACTAAAGCTTGGAATCGTTCTAGTTATAACTTGGTTAACTTGAATATGAACACCAATAATTATTCACCAAGACCATTAGCCATGGCACGTGCCGCAATGGTTGTAGAGAGTGCACCCGCTGCAGACTCACAAAATATGGCTGCTGGAGAATCAACAATCACAGTCAATGCAAATGGATCAATTCAATTAAAATAGTTCGCTATTAAAGTTCAAAAAGCCACTCAATAAGTGGCTTTTTTTGTTTCTTACTTTTTAAATGGGAAGGCATATTTCACAATACGTCCCAAAACCTGACCATATTGTTTAAATAAACTCGCATTATTGTAATTCAAGCCGTATTTTTCACACACCGCTTTCACTTTAGGCCCCATTTGACGGTAACGTCGAGCAGGAATATCTGGATAAAGATGATGCTCAATCTGATGACTCAAATGCCCCGTCAAAATATGGAATCCTTCAGAACCTGTCAGGTTAGAAGACCCACGAATTTGACGCATATACCAATGGCCACGGCTTTCATTTTCTAAAACTGACTTCGGAAAAACTTCCACATCTTTGGTGAAGTGACCGCAGAAAATGATACTGAATGTCCAAATATTACGAATACCATTAGCGACTAAATTACCTGTGAAAACGGGTAATGCTGCAGGACCTGCAATGAGTGGGAAGAAAACATAATCTTTAAATAACTGTTTCCCCATTTTCTTTTTCATCGGGTTCAAACGTTGTTGAAATTCTTCTTTGGTCATGCGCCCTTTTAAGCGCTTACCAATTTCTAAGTTCTGAATCGCTACACCCCACTGGAATAACAAACAGAATGGAATACTGTAAAGTGGTTGTAATAAATATCCTTTTTTCCAGCGTTGCTCTGGGAACAAACGAAGAATTCCATAACCAATATCATCATCCATACCTTTAATATTGGTATAGGTATGGTGTTTGTAGTTGTGGGTTTGGCGCCAATCATCAGATGTGCCGACGATATCCCATTCGTAAGTTGTCCCTTTAAATTTAGGGTCGTTCATCCAATCATATTGACCATGCATCACATTATGGCCCAACTCCATGTTTTCCATGATTTTGGCAAAACCAAGCAAGCCTGTGCCTAAAAGCCATGCTGGAGGAAACCAGCCAGCAAATAAGCATGCACGTCCAAGGATTGAACTGTAGCGAATCGCTGCATACACTCGCTTAATATACTTTTCGTCTTTTTCACCTAAATCATCAAGAACTTCCTGCTTAATTGCATCAAGTTCACGTGCGAGTTCATCAAGTTGTGCATCAGTGAGTTCACGATTTTTTGGGTTTTTGAAATATTGTGCTTGAACTGGCATATTCATGATTATTCTCGCTTATAGGTCGATAGTGAGATCAGACTGAGCTGAATTGATACAGATTTTGAGCAGATTTCCAGGCTCAGTATTTTCTGCACCATTGACGAGGTTTTTAGTTGCACCTTGCGCTTTATGGCATGCACATTTATTACATACCCCCATGCGGCAACCGTGCTGTGGGCGAATATTTTGTTGCTCTAAACTTGCAAGTATTGATTGTCCCTTTGGAATCGTGACGACCTTATTTGATTTCGTAAGTGTGACCTGAACAAAACCAGTTTCATCACTAATGAATGGTTCAACACTGAATGCTTCACCTTTAAATTTATGAACACGAGTATCAGTTAGTTGTTCAGCAACTTGCACAAATCCTGCTGGACCACATGCATAAACCGTATATTGATCTAAGGATTCGATAGCAGTTAAATGAGAATCTTCTAAACGGGAATCAGCCACTTCATCTTGAGTGGTAAAAAATTCAACATTAAAATTTGAGTGTTGATTCGCCAAAGCAATCAACTCTGTTTGAAATGCTAAATCTTCTGTTTTTTTTGCCCAGTACATCAATTTAACTGGCTGAACTAATTTTTTTTCTTGCTGCAATAATGCCTTGATCAAGCTGTACATTGGAGTAATACCACTCCCTGCGGCCAGCATTAATAGAGGTGTATTTACACTTCCAAGTGTCATATCTCCATAGGGTGCACCAAACTCAACAATATCGCCTACCTCAGCAATATCGTTAATCCAAGAACTGACTACACCCTGATCGACTTTCTTAGCAGTCAATAATACATGTTGAGTGTCGATTTTGGTCAAACTATAGGTACGTTCAAAACAACGACCTCGTGTCGTGACAATAACTGGATGATGTTGCCCTGCTTCACCAAACTGAAATTTTCGATTAACCGCAATTTTTAAGCTGACCGTATCATTTGCAACTTGTGTACGTTCAACAATTTTGCCTAATGATTGATTCACCGACCAAATTGGATCGATCTTTTGCAACCAAAAATTGGCAGCATTCGGATCAAATACAGCATTTACTGCGGATCTAATCAAATTTTTAGGTTGCTTAACTGCTTGCATTATGGGCTCATCACAGTGGGTTTAGAATTATTATACACATGTATATATATTTGTATAGACACTTGTATATCATCTATTGATTTCCATATCCTGACACAGAGCGATATAATGCAACTCTAACTGTAAACTTCTGATATTTATGAGCAGCTCTACGATTACTCTTTCTCCTCTACATGCCAGTGAATCCGCATCCATTTTGGAGCATCCAACTGCACGTACAGTCGGAAGAAAAGCCACAATCACGAAAGAAGAATTATTCCAAGCTGCTCTCAACCTTATCGGACCTCAAAAAAGCATCGCATCTTTAAGCTTGCGCGAAGTTGCCCGTGAAGCAGGAATTGCGCCAAACAGTTTTTATAGACATTTTAAAGATATCGACGAACTTGCCATTGAATTGATTGATCGCTCAGGTATTGTTTTACGTCAAATCTTGCATCAAGCTCGCTTAAAAGCAGTTCGCAATTCAAGTATTGTGCGTAGTTCAGTTGAAGTATTTATTGAACAGTTAGATGCTGACGAAGGTAATCTGAGCCTGTTGTTACGTGAAGGTTATACTGGTTCTGCCTCTTATAAAGAGGCGGTTGAAAAACAGCTCAATTACTTTCAGCAAGAACTCATGGATGATCTTGTTCGTCTCGAGCAAAATAACTCTCATAAAATCAAGCATCCAGAATTGGCTGCAAAAGCGATTACTCAATTGGTATTCACTATGGGTGCTAAATTAATCAACATGCCACACGATGAAAGAAAAGTTGTAGCTGAACAAACGATGACGATGATCCGAATGATTTTAGAAGGCGCACGTCATCTGAAAGAATAAATACTGAGTGTAAAAAAAGCCCTTCAGTTGAAGGGCTTTTTTATTACTTTTCCCAAATAACTTCTTTATTTTGAGCAACCCAAGTTGGAATAAGGGCTTCGTACTTCGCCTCAATTTTATTACGCTTAATCTTCATAGTCGGCGTCAACATATCGTTATCCATCGTCCACAAATCCATAATGACCACAAAGAATGCAATTTTTTCATGTGGCTCAAGCTTTTCATTAATTTCATTCTTCAACTCAATTAATTTTGCTTCGATATCATCACGTTTATTATCTTGTTGCAATTTATTGCGAATTTCTTCTGCCAACATCACAAAGGCGATCGGCTGTTTATGGCTTGCACCACCAACACAGACAGATTCAATCATTTGGTTATTACCAATCTTTTGTTCAATTGGTACAGGCATCACATACTTACCTTTCTGAGTTTTAAAGATGTCCTTTACACGTCCAGTAATTTTTAGACGGCCAGTCGCATCAATTTCACCCATGTCTCCTGTTCTTAAATAACCATCCTCAGTCAAATCTTCAGCTGTTTTTTCTGGGTTCTTGTAATAACCCAACATTGTTCCTGGGCTTCTGACTAAAATCTCACCATTCTCATCAATCTTGCAGTCTACTCGTGCTTGAACATGTCCGACATATCCACTCATATATTCACCCATACGTGTGATATGCGAGTATCCACAGTTTTCTGTCATTCCATAAACTTCAAGCAACTCTAAGCCCAAATTACGATACCATTTAATAATATCGACGGGTAAAGGTGCAGAACCCGTTAAAGCATAACGAACATGATTCAAACCCAATTTTGCCAAGAGTTTTTGCTTAATCTTATTGCCCAAGAATGGGATTTTAAACAACACGTTTTGTACATTAAGTGGAATTTTTTCATTAATCCCCAAATAAAATTTAGTCCATAAACGTGGCACAGAAAAGAAGATCGTTGGTTTTGCACGATTAAGATCTTCAATAAATGTATCTAATGAATTGGCAAAATAAACGGTAAAACCACAAATCATCACCGATGATTGAATAAATACACGCTCTGCAACATGAGCTAGCGGCAAATAAGATAAAGCACGATCTTTTTCTGAAACACCAAACGTAGATTTCAGCTCACTCGCAGGTGAGAGTAAGGTCTTATAACTTTGCATAACGCCCTTAGGTAGACCTGTACTGCCCGAGGTATAAATAATGGTCGCAAGCTCATCCTCGTTTGGAAAATAAGGCTCACTGGTTGGTGCTGTTTTTGCAGTGATTTCATCCCATGTCGGCGCATTATAGTCAGGCGCCAATGGCAATTTAATACAATGCATATCTTGCGGGATGATTTGTTTTACATCGTTCCAACTATCTCCAATGCCATCCAACTTACCGATAAACAGAGCCTTAGTTTCACTATGATCTAGAACATATTTGGTGCCTTCACCATTGAGAGTCGTATATAAGGGAACCGACACGTGCCCTGCCATCCAAATGGCAAGATCTGCCATGATCCAGTGCGCACTATTTTTACCAAAAATTGCAATCTGTGAGCGGCCTGGCAAATTCAGAGATTGTAAATAAGCAGCCATTTTTTTGACTTGACTGGCCACTTCTCCCCAGGTGTATTTAATCACCTGACCATTTGGTAAAGGCTGAACCAAGAAATCTTGGTCTGGCGATTTATTTTCCCAATACATTAAGTAGTGAATATGAGTTGGTAAAAACTCAAATTGGTTGTTGTGCTGATTTACTTCCATGTGAAATGACTCCCAATAACGCATCATTGTTGTTATGTAATGACTCATAACCGAAAGCTGATTTAATCGTTTTAAACTCGTCCTGAGTTCCTGATTGCCGAGTAAAAACTACAGCTTTACGATTTAAATTTTCGAATTATTTTCTATTTTCTATCATGAATTCTGATCAAAATCCAACCATTATTTTGCTCAGTTTAATTGCGCTATATTTTTGATAAAATTGTAATTTAAGACCAATGTGTTGATGATTATCGCCAATGTACTTGGACAATGATTATCCTATAACTAAATCAAACTCATGGATAGAGATTGATCATTATGGCTCAGATTGCCACTATTTTACGTGCAAAAACTCAACTCATGGCTGTCAAAGCCCTCACCCTTGCAATTCCAGTATCACATCCTCTCGTATTTGCGGGTGAAGATTCATCAATGCAATTGTGTGGCAATATTGCTCAGCTCGGCATGAAAAAAGTGATGATTGTGACTGATGCAGTATTAGTCAAATTAGGTGTCATACAACCCATTCAAGATCAATTACAGCACAATGGGATTGAAGTTGTTATTTTCTCTGATGTAAAACCTGATCCAACTTGTGAAATTGTCGAAAAATCTCTAGCACTGTTTAAAAATACCGGATGCGATAGCGTATTGGGTATAGGGGGTGGTTCGACGATTGATACAGCAAAAGTATTAGCACTCGCAGCCGCAAACCATAAATCGCCTAAACAACTTTTTGGAATTTTAAAAAGCCGTAAACCTGCATATCCATTGTTCGTGATTCCAACCACCGCAGGTACAGGTTCTGAAGTTACCATTGCCGCAGTTATTTCAGACAGTGAAACTCATATTAAAGGCTTAGTTATTGATCCCAAAGTCGTTCCATTAGCAACTGCTTTAGATCCCGTCATCATGAAAGGCATGCCACCTGCTATCACTGCTGACACTGGTATTGATGCCCTTACTCATGCAATTGAATCGTGGGTAAGCGGATTCGCCAACAAACAATCAGATTATTACGCCAGTGCAGCCATGAAATTGATCATGGAAAATTTAAAAACTGCATTTGAAGATGGTCAGAATATTGCAGCACGTGAAGCAATGGCGCTCGGTTCTCATTATGCTGGTTTGGCAATGAATAGTGCTGGAATTGGCTATGTACATGCTTTGGCGCATCAATTAGGGACTCAATATCAAATCCCACACGGACGCGCTAATGCCATTATCTTGCCTCATGTTCTAGAATTTAATCGTAAAGCATCAGAAAAACGCTTAGCACTAGCAGCGAAGAAAATTGGTTTAAGCTCGTCACACACTTCGGATGAACAAGCCGCAAATATATTCATTCAAAGCGTAAAGCAATTACTCAAAGATTTGAAAATCAATACTGAGATTCCGAATTTAAAAAAGCAAGATTTCCCTGAGATGATTAAATCTGCTTTTACTGAAGCCCATGGAATTTATGCCGTACCAAAATACATGAATTATTCAGATGCTGAGCAAATTTTAAATCGACTTTAATGCCAATAATAAGGCACGAATAAAAGCTCAGTATACCATTGTGTCTACTGAGCTTTTTTAATTTGCGACAAGGAATGCCGCCATGTTAAAAAATTTAGATTCACTAAACCCTTTTATTCATGTCACGATTGAGAATAGAATCCTGACCATCAAAATTGATCACCCCGAGCAAAAAAATGCTTTAACTGGGGAAATGTACAATGACATTGCAAAAATATTGGATGCGGCAGATCAATCTCAACAAGTGAATGTTGTGATTTTACAGGGTAACGAACAGGATTTTACCGCAGGAAATGATCTGAAAGATTTTATGTCTGCCGCTCAAAAATATGTTGGTTTAGCCGCTGATGCTACACCACCCTTTGTCTTCCTAAAAGCGATCGCAAGATTTTCTAAACCTATTATTGCTGCGGTACGTGGCTGCACTATAGGCGTTGGCGTCACTATGCTATTTCACTGTGACATGGTATACGCCCACCCCGATACAGAATTTCAAATTCCATTTGTAAGTTTGGGATTATCTGTAGAGGGTGGCACCAGCCTTCTTTTCACTGAGTTGGCTGGTTATCATATGGCTGCCGAATTATTGCTCACAGGTCGAAAATTTTCAGCGGAAGAAGCGCTAAAATGTCGAATCATCAATCAGATTTGCGAGCAACCTGAACAATTAGCTTTGCAGCGAGCTCAACAGATGAGTCAACTGCCAATGACCACGCTAAAAATTATTAAAAAACAAATTCGACCCGAGCAAGATCAAATTCTGAATTGTATTGTTCAGGAAGCTGAGGTTGTTGCAGAACGTTTAACATCACCTGAAATGATTGAAGCCGTGATGGCTTTCTTACAAAAAAGAAAACCTGACTTCAATCAATTTCTGCAGTCCTAAAAAAAGCACCCTAGGGTGCTTTTTTTATTTTATGGCTTTACCACCACCAAGACTCGAATCGCTTCAGGCGTTACAGCTAAACCTTCTAAAAGGCTTAAGCCTTCTTTTTGAAGCTTCTGCAAACGTGCAATTTCATCTTCGCGAATACTTGGGTTAAATTGTTTCAAATAACTTAAACGATCAATTTCATATTGCCATTTATTGCTATAGATTTCTTTCGCTTGCTGTTTTAATTCAGGCAAAGCACCTTTTGCAATGTCTAAAGCTTGTGCATAACGTTGTTCAACGACATCACGACGTGCTTTCACCACTTGGCGACAACTATTACCGTCAAGATGATGTAAGTATGGTTTCAAAATATCTGGTGCAATTTTAGCTGATAAATCTTGGCCCTTTTCACTTAATAACACACGAATCAATTGTGTTGGTAAACTCGCTGGCAAGTTCAATGCTTTCGGTGCAATCACATCCACTTTGAACCACACCTCAACTAAAACTGAACCTTGTGGTAAAGCTGCAGACTTCAATAACGCCACATTGGTACTACCAAACGATTGCGTATTGATCATTTCCATGACACTTTCAGTGAAAGGATGCTCAAGCGTTATGTATTGCGCATCTTCACGGATCTGAGCCTGATCACGATAGAACGTCACGGTCATGCCATCCTCATCCAAAGTCAGACCTTGGACTTGCATTTGATCCGTAGGCTTAATAATCACCGTGCCATTACTTTGCTCATCAAAATCAATATTGGTTGACGCCATGAAGCGTTTCATAAACATTGGCAAAGTCGTATTGTCATCATACTCTTCAAGCGCTTGCACAATTTCTTGCGCAACCATTGGGCGACAAGAATTGTATTCCAATAAACGATCACGTCCAGCTTGTAGCTCTTGCTCTAAAGCTTCACGTTGCACACTTACGGCTTCAAGCAAATCTTCAAAGGCTTGACCTTTATCAGCCAACAAGCAATCTTTAAGATCAATAATAAAGTTTTCTTGTAAGGTTTGCGCGGTCGGAGAAATATTGCTGAAAATATTTAATGCTTCATTGTACCAACGGAACATACGCTCTTGTGCAGTGCCCACTAAATATGGCACATGAATCTGAATACGGTTTTCTTGACCAATACGATCCAGTCGACCGATACGCTGTTCAAGCACATCAGGGTTTGCTGGCAAATCAAATAGGATTAAATCTGAAGCAAACTGGAAGTTACGACCTTCTGAACCAATTTCTGAACACAATAAAATCTGAGCACCATAGGAATCTTCTGCAAAATAAGCAGCTGCTTGGTCACGCTCTAATAGACTCATGCCTTCATGGAACATTGCTGTACGAATCCCTGCATGGATACGTAATGCATTTTCTAAAGCTTCAACTACAGGCCCACTACGCGCAATGAGTAAGACTTTTTTATGCTTTAACTGAGTACGGAGCATTTCCATAATCCACGTTACACGCGGATCAGTTTCCATCCAAGCACCGTCCAATTGCGCTTCTTCTGGCCACATTTGTTCACGAAGTTTACCATCCATCGACCATCCTTCTGGCGCAGGTAATGGTGCAGGCTGACAATCGCGACCAGGGAAGCCTTGTATCGCTTCACGTGTATTACGGAATAGTACACGTCCTGTACCGTGACGATCTAACAATTCATGAATTGCACGGAAACGCTGTTCTGGATCATCTTCAATCTTGTGACCTAGTAACTGCTCAATTGCTTGGAAATGATCAGTTTCAAGGGGTTGATCCGACATCAGCACTTCTGCAATTTGAGCAGTTTGCTGATATTTTTCTTCTTCATCTAAGAAACGATCAAGTGAACTGAAACGTTGCGGATCGAGCAAACGTAAACGAGCAAAATGGGACTCGACCCCTAACTGTTCAGGCGTTGCAGTCAGTAAAAGTACCCCTGCTGTTTTTTCAGCAAATTCTTCAACAAGGTCATAGCGGTCATTACCACCTTCTTCTTCTGACCACATCAAGTGATGTGCTTCATCCACCACAAGCAAATCAAAACCAGCTTCGAGCGCTTGCTCACGTAAATCTTCATGGTCGATCATAAGATCAACAGACGCAATGATGCACTGTTCAGTTAAGAACGGATTCAATTCTGGATCATGTTCTTTGATCGAAGCAGTACGCGTTAAATCAAATAGGGAGAAATTCAAATTGAAACGGCGACGCATTTCAATCATCCACTGATATTGCAGCGAATCAGGCACTAAAACGAGGATGCGTTCAGAACGTCCTGTTTTCAGTTGCTGGTGTATGATTAAACCTGCTTCAATGGTTTTACCTAGACCAACTTCATCCGCCAATAAGACACGTGGGGCAAAGCGCTTACCTACTTCATGCGCGATATAAAATTGGTGAGGAATCAATCCAACACGAGCACCCACCATGCCACGTAATGGACTATTTTGCATATTAGCTTGCATTTGTAATGCTTCAATACGCAGGTCATACCATTCTTTATAATCAATTTGGCTTGCCAATAAACGATCAAGTGGTTTAGACAATTGAATCGTCGCGCCAACACGAGTTTCATTTAATGATTTGCGTTCATCAGTACCATCTTGTAACTGACGAATGACGTTGTAACGAATAACGCCACCACGCTCTTCTAATGATTCGACTTTCCAGACGATGCCCTCT
Source organism: Acinetobacter sp. 24-47-67 (assembly GCF_056779735.1). Lineage (NCBI taxonomy): Bacteria > Pseudomonadati > Pseudomonadota > Gammaproteobacteria > Moraxellales > Moraxellaceae > Acinetobacter > Acinetobacter sp. 24-47-67. The sequence continues at coordinate 63,820 of NZ_JBWYIK010000005.1, read as the reverse complement.
TGGTCTTGAAGCTCATCATTCACATTGAACACAATTCGAGATAAAGGTGCGTTACTACGTGCATAGACACGGGTTTCGTCACTTTTAGGAAAAAGGATACTAATTGATCGTTCATTTACATCAATCAAAACCCCTAAACCTAACTCTGTCTCTGTGTCTGATAACCAACGTTGACCAATAGCAAACTGCTGCAATTTTTCCACCTTATCTCAAGTTAGGACTGAAAACTTATGCTCAAACAGGAGATGATTTGAGCAAAATTTAACGTCTATAAGCAATATATTTTGACATAAAGCCCACCAAAAAGTGAGCAATATTTAGCACCGATCTATTTAATTGATCATAACCAAGATTTCATTATGATCAGATCATAAAATATTCGTATGCTGATTTAAAAATGTGTATTTAGAACGGCACTGGACAATGAAAGTTCAGTCGTTCACCGGTAACAGGATGATTGAAACTTAACTGCTCTGCATGCAAACAGAGTCGATCTTTCAAAGCTTGTTGCGCTGGTGTTGCATACAAAGTATCCCCTACGATGGGATGCCCTAAATGCTGCATATGAACGCGAAGTTGATGTGCTCGACCTGTGATTGGCGTTAATATTACGCGTGTCACCCACTGATCTTGAATTTGAAATTGTTCAACTGCTTCCCAATGCGTTAACGCTGCTTTATTGTGATGCGCATCTACGATATGCAATGGCGGACGCGATGGGTCGTAAATCACGGGAATATCTACAGTTCCTTGACCTTTTACACATCCCACGACTAGTGCTTGATAAGTTTTATCCGTTTCACGTTCTTGAAATTGGCGCGAGATCGATTTTTGACCTGTTTTACTGAGTCCAAACACCAATAAGCCTGATGTATCACGATCTAAACGATGAATCAGAAGCGTACGTGGTTCTTCTTGAAGAAGACGATTGATAACGCAATCTTGAAGATCAGGCGTTTTGCCCGGAACAGAAAGTAATCCAGCTGGTTTGTGAATCACCATAAAATCTTGATCACGATGAATGAGATGTTCCTGAAGAAAATGACTCAAATTTCTATTCCTAGCAGATCGTGAAAACAAGGCGGCAATAATAGAAAGCTTAGCGATAAATTACAATCTTGAAATGGACAAACAGTGATGATTTTTCCGATATCTGATAGAAATTAAATCAATCTAACGATTCAAATGAATTAAGTTTTATTTTTGACATCTAGCAGTCTTTTCTCAGGATAGGAAGCAATTGAGAAAGTGTGCAATTTTGCACAAATGATTCAAAATCTATATGTGCGCCATTGGCTCTCCACAAGCCAATCAAACTCACCATTGCGACTGAATCTAAGCCATAGTTCCGTAAATCTTGAAATGGATCAATTTCTAAAATATCGAATTCGAGGTATTCAGCAATAGACAGTAATATGCCCTTTTCAGAAAGAATAAACGAAGTCGGCGCACTCAATTCCAGCATTCGAATCATGGCAGAGGTGTTCATATGATGAATACCTTGTTCTACATAGTTCTCAATCCACTGTAAATGTTGGCTCTTCGTTTCTAGATGAACAGCATCGTTCACCACACAAATTTGAGGAGTAATCGAAATGATATGCTGTAAAAGTTGTTTTATAGGTGAATTGATCATGCCAGAGACAATGAGTTGTTTCTTTTCTGCGAGTAATTCACCCAACTGCGCTACTTTAGAAAATGATTGCTGCTCTTCAATTTCAATCACTTCAATATCTAAAGCCTGCGCTTTTTTAATTAACCAATTTAAATGAATTAATAATTCTTGATGTTGGTCATTGCTATATTCAGTTAAACCTTGAAATCCAAAAACCACCAAGACGCATTGTTCAGCTTCAATGGACCACTTTGCCAAACTCGCGCTGAGTTCAATTTTTTTGGGTGGTGTATAAAAATATGACATTGCCACTTTAATCAGCTAAAGCCAAGAAAACTTCAATGGCATGCAGCGCAATTTCAGCATCTTCAAAAGATTTAGCACCTGAAACTCCCACGGCTCCCACCAATTGCCCTTGATAAATAATGGGTTCCGCACCTTCTAACATTCCCGACAATGAGTGAACAGTCAGAAAACCCAATTGCCCATCTTTGATCAGCTCTTCAAAAATTTGAGATGGGTGGCGGCTCAAAGCTGAACATTTTGCTTTTTCAGCTGACAAATTCGCAGTCATCGGAGATGCACCATCCATGCGTTTCATTGCAAGTAAACTTCCAGTTTCATCTACAACAGAAATACTGACATTCAACTTTTTATCAATCGCATATTGTTGTGCACGCGTCAGTAAGAACTCCGCGTCTTCTAAAGTTAAATAATGTTTTAATTTCATTTCTATTTTAAGTCCGTGAATTTTATACGTGCAAAAAAGCCTACAGTATTTACACTGTAGGCTTATGTTAATAGATTTTCAAAAAAATTCTATTTTAAACGCGCAAATACATTCTTAGCTGCTTGAATAGTGAACGCAATATCTTCATCGGAATGCGCACTTGAGATAAAGCCGGCTTCAAAAGCAGAAGGCGCTAAATTTACACCTTCATCCAACATGCCATGGAAGAATTTACGGAACATTTCAACATCGCATTTCAACATTGAATCAAAGCTTGTGATGTCTTCTTGATCAGTGAAATACAATCCAAACATACCTCCAACCTGTTGAGTCTTAAATGGTATACCTGCTTCATCTGCGGCAGTCTGTAAACCAATCAATAACTTTTCGAGCTGTGCAGTTAGATTTTCATAGAAACCAGGTTGACGAAGATGTTTAAACATCTCAATACCAGCTCTCATTGCCAGCGGGTTACCTGACAAAGTTCCCGCTTGGTAAACTTTACCAAGAGGTGCAATACATTCCATCACTTCGCGCTTACCACCAAATGCGCCTACAGGAAGACCTGCACCAATAATTTTACCTAGCGTAGTTAAATCAGGTGTAACGCCGTAGTGTGCTTGAGCTCCACCTAATCCCACACGGAAACCGGTCATCACTTCATCAATAATGAATACTGAACCATGCTCATCACACACATCTCGAATGGCTTGCAAGAATCCATCAATTGGTTTAACCAAGTTCATGTTACCTGCAACAGGTTCAACAATAACACCCGCAATTTCGGAACCAAATTTAGCAAAGCATTCTTTTAAAGTCGTAATATCATTGTATGGAAGCGTCAAAGTATGTTTTGCAAAATCAGCAGGAACACCCGCTGATGTCGCCTCGCCTTCACCACTTGTGAGTAGACCAGAACCTGCTTTCACTAAAAGTGAGTCTGAGTGACCATGGTAACAGCCCTCAAACTTAACAATCTTGTCACGACCTGTATACCCACGTGCAAGACGAATCGCAGTCATTGTTGCTTCTGTCCCTGAGTTGGTCATACGTACCAATTCAATCGACGGCATAATTTCACAGATAATATCTGCCAATGTCGTTTCATGCACTGTAGGTGCACCAAAACTTAGACCATCAACAGCGGCGTCTTGAACAGCTTTAATAATCGCAGGGTGTGCATGTCCTAAAATCATTGGTCCCCATGAACCCACATAATCTACATAGCGTTTGCCATCTACATCATACAGGTAGGCACCTTGAGCTTTTTCAATAAATACCGGCGTACCGCCTACACCATTAAAAGCACGTACTGGAGAATTCACACCACCAGGAATATGTTTGCTGGCTTGTTTAAATAGTTGTTCTTGCTTAGGAGATAAACTCATGAAAATCACTCAACTCGAAAAAGTAAAAAAATTAAGCTTGTTTAGCAAATAGCTCTGACCAGTCGTAAACACGTTGACCAACAGTTGACATAGACCGACCCAATACATCGCTAATGACAGCACAAAGATCTGCTCCAGCAGCAATCACTTCAGCGCCATTTTCAACCGTCAAACCTCCAATCGCGCAAATAGGTACATTTAATTTTGCTTTTGCAGCTTTTAATGTTTCTAAACCAATATTACCTGCTTCAGGTTTGCTTTGTGTCGCATAAATTGCGCCGAATGCTACATAATTTGCGCCGTCTGCGATCGCTTGCTCAGCTAGTTCAATAGAATTATTACAACTACGTCCAATTAAGACGTTTTTTGGCAATCTTTCCACAGCCTCTTGGATTGAACCATCATCTTGACCAAGATGCACACCCACGCCATATTTGACTGCGGCCTCTAAATCATCATTGATGACAAAAGGAACCTTATATTGATTACACATATTCTTCATGTATTCAATTTCATAAGCTTGATCTTCTTTCGCAACGTTTTTACGACGATACTGAAGTACTGCAACTTCATAAGTTGCCATCGCTCCTTCAAGCTTTGCTAATAGAAGTTCAATAGGATCATCGTTGGTGATTAAATACAAACCGCGCATAAAGAATAACTCTAGGCAAATACTAAAAATTTAAAACATTATAGGACAAAGCCTTGGAAGAACACATTGATAAAATGTAGAAATTAACAGGCTCTATTGTTGACTAAGCGTATTAAAGATATTGATTGAAATGAATTTGTGAAATTTAATCCAAGAAAAATTGGCTCCAATACGTTTGAATATATTCCATCTAGTTCTTCGAAAGACACACTTAAGTACATAAAGGAAATTTGCGAAAAAAGAGATATGTTGCCTGCGAAGGAGCCTATACCTGGCATTAGTTATAAACGAATCAGTATGAAAACACCTTTTGGCATGTTATGTACATCAAATGACTAAGAGATTACCTTTTAAGATTAGGAGGCAAATAAAATATTATTAAAAATCATAAATTTATGTATAAAAATAATAGTAAGGACTTAGTAAATGTAATTATTGAAAAGTAAATAACGATTTATCTAATTAAACCACTTTCAGTGAAAATTTTCTGACACGAGTAAAGAAAGTCAAATTGAATTTATTTGTTTTAAAGAAAATTTAGTAAATATTTATTTTGATTTTGAAGAAATTTCGGTAGTACTAGATGGCAAAGACATTACGTCCGACTATCCAGTAAAGAAAATAGATAGCAGAAGAATATTTGAATTATACAAACCGCTTACATGTGTAAGGTGTAGTTAAAAAAGATGGTGTTGCACTTCAAATGCTAATCTAAGATTTATGAAAGAGATCTATATGTTCTAAAAAGTTCTTATTTGAACAACAATACACCATATAATTGAATAATTCAGGATCTCAACGTAATATTATTTATATCCTAACCAATATTTATAGAAGAGAAAAATGGATCAATTAAAAAAAATAAATGATGATTTGCATCAAGCCGCTATATTATTAGACAGTATTCCTAGTAAGATTCAATCAGATCCATCACTAGAAAATAGAGAAAATATATTACTGATAGGAAAAGCTCTAAGTCATATTTTTGAACTCCAAAATAATATTTATAAAATTCGACCTGATTTAAAAAACTTAGGATGAGCTCTATTATGTTAAATAGTCGCATTTAATTATTTGATTCATCACTTAATCCATTCAATTCTATAAAAAAGTTATCATATGAGTTAATTATATCATTCATCATACGTCCTCTTTATTTATTCTATTGATGGCTCGCTCTAATTCATCATAATGATGAATACTCTAATCTGTAATAGGTTTTTTTAGTATTTGATTTGGGTGAAAAAAATAGTTTTCATACCAACATTTTTTGCACCTTCTATATCAGCTTTAAGATTGTCACCAATAAAAATACAATCAGAAGGTGAACAATTTAACTGGTAACAAACATAAGCAAATATTTTTTTATCGGGCTTTCTTAAGTCAATCGCTTCTGAAACTATGATAGTCGAGAAATATTCGGTAAGACCTAAAGCATAAAAATTATGTTCCTGAAATGGGCTTTTTCCATTGGAGACTAACCCAATCTTATATCCCTTTTGATAAAGATCTGAAATGACTTTTTGGACGTCATCAAAACCAATTGAAAATTTATTGAAATCAGTAATGTAAGAATTAAGTAATTCATCAACAGTAAATTTTTTATATTAAAATCTTTGATTAATTGACTGTAAACGATATCTTTCCAAACATTTCCATTATCATCCAATTCAATAAATTTTTTTATAAATGCATCTTTTAGTTCTTGTGGTACTAATTGGAAAAAATTTACTTACCAACATATAAAACGAATAAGTGACTCATTCCTATTCAAAATAGTTTGATCCAAATCAAACAGAAGTATGTTTCGCATTAAAAATACTCACTCTCATAATAAAAGTTCTATATATAGTTCATCTTCTTTTTTCAGTATTATTTAAATTAACATAATATGTATTATATGCGGTTTATCAGAATAATACCGTTAACTCATCTAACTGAATACATTAATTTTTTTATTTAATCCCAATATTTATAATTTGGATTTATTCATTGGATCTTAAGCCTTTCCAGCTATCATATAATCATATTTTTGTGTAGCTTTCTTAAAACATTTCATGACAAAAAAAGCCCAGAATCTGCTGAGCTTTTTTAACAATATATAAATTTAGCTATCAATTTTATCAAATTTACGATCTTTCAAACTTAAGTTTCCGCGCAAAATATCCGATAACATTCTCCAGTCTGAAATAAAGCTATACAACGGTTGTTTAAAGCTTGCTGGCTTATTTTTTTCAAAAACAAAATGCCCCACCCACGCGCATGCGTAGCCTGAAACTAATCCGTAGACCAGATATTTAGCTTTACGCTGACGAATCGCTTGAGTAAAAAAATAAATACCGATTGAGCTACCTGCTGCATGTAAACGACGACTCATAATGCTGCGGTGTTCAGTCAAATAAAAACGATAAAATTCTGAGTAATTCTTGATGGGTAATTGAAATTTAGCTTCTTCTTGCGATGAAGATGGCTCTACATAAGCATTCATTGTTGTATTCCTGTCCTTTTTTTGACCACCATAATTCAAAAAATCGCACTTGAAAAGCTTATCTTACAAATATTGTGATTAATCATTCATTCAAGTAAACGTAAGTGAATTGTCAAGATTGTGGTTCTAACTGAATCAGTTACAATCCCCTTTAAATTAAAAGGCAATCAAATGTCTTAATTCTACGAAAATGATTGATCGATTAGGAAAATCACATGCTTGAAATTGAATTAAAGTTTCAGATCCCAGAAGCTCGACGGAATGCGATTTTAAAAGCAATCGATCCAAAAAAGTCTGAACTCATTCAAATGCAAGCAAAGTACTATGACACTCCTGATCGCCTACTCTTTCAGCATGGGATAGCTATTCGACAACGTCTTGAAAATACCAATTGGGTTCAGACCTTAAAAGCGACGAAAAGTAAAAGTCATTTACACCGTTTCGAACATAATCATGATTTAGGTAATCTTGAGGCTGCACCGAATTTAGATCTATCTATTTATTCAGATGATTCCGAAGCTTATAAGGTCTTAAATGACGCATTAAAAGGTGATTTTGACCAATTAGTCTTGCAGTTTGAAACAGACATTCAACGTACAGTCCGAGTGATTAGCTTTGAAGATGCTGAAATTGAAGTGTGTCTAGATATTGGCGTTGTACGATCAGGTGATCGAGAACATGAGATTCATGAAGTAGAGTTTGAACTCAAACAAGGAAAAGTTGAAACATTACTAGCGTTTAGTTTTGAGTGGGTCAAAAAATATCAACTTTGGCTAGATGTTCGAAGTAAAGCTGAGTTTGGAAATTTATTGGTTTCAAATTTAGTTGTAAGCCCAGCGCGAACTGAAAAAGAATGGATCGTTGCAAAAAAAGAAAGCGCAGAAAAAACGATTCGACTGATGATCGGTCATCATATGCAACATTTGCTGCCGAATATTGCTGCGATTTCTGCGGAAGTGGCTGAACAGGAACACATCGAACAAGCACATATTGCTTTGAACTATTTGTTTTTAAGTCTATCTATTTTTAAAGACTGGACATCAAAGAGCACAGATAAATGGGCACATCAGTTATCTGCATTTAAAAGTCATTTTGAAAACCTAAAACATTATGAGCATATGCAACACACCTTAGGTGCTATTCTGCAAAACCCTAAAACTGCTGAAATGCTCAGCAAAGATGTGCTCTACGCCCGAGAAAAATTAAACAACTTAGTCAAATCTACCCAAAACGTTCAACACTATCTTGAACTTTTGAGTTTTAGTTTAGGCAATTCTAAGAAGGTGCAAACCCAAGACCTCAAAACCTATGCTCAAAATACGCTTCAACAACAGTATAAAGTTTTACAGGAATGTCTGAATGAAGCTGATCCTTCTAACTTTGATATTCTTGACCAATTGGCAATACATTTAAGTGAATTAAAATTCAGTTTCCCAGTCTTAACACAAATTTTTGATGTGAAAAATTTACAAAAATACGGCAAGGCGCTTAATGATGCACATTATGCAGCTGAACAATATCAAGTATTGTCTTCCTCATCATCCTACTTACAGCAAACAGAATTAGAAGCCAGTGACTGGTTCGCCTTAGGTTGGTTGACGGCAAAGCAAGAAATTTACGCTGAAAAACTTTTGGAAGCGACTGAACAATTCTTAGTAAGCCGAAAATTTATCAAGTCATAAAATTCAAGTCAGAACTTTTCGTAAGTGAGAAGTTCTGACTTAAAAATGATCCCAAGTTTGCATCGCCATGTGTACAACGCTTTCCAATTGTTCAAAAGTAGCCCCATCACGTGCTTGTAAGCTTAGTCCTTGTAAAATCGTCATATAATAATCTGTCATTGCCTGAATATTAGTTTGTGTACTAATTTCACCTGAGGCTTGGGCAGCTAATAATTTTTCTAGTAAATTCGATTTAGATAACTGTCTTTTTTCCGAAATTGATTGTTGTATTTGTTGATTTTGAATCGAACAGTTCATTGTCGACACGACCAACATGCATCCTTTCGGTTTGTCTTTCTGCACCAGTCGTTTTAGATTTTCAATCAAATAAAGTTCCATTGCTAATTTTATGGAATGTGCATGTTTAAAAATCATTTCCATCGAGCATGATTCGTGCCTGAGATAATAGTCAATGCAACGATTAAAGAGCTCTGATTTATCACCATACGTACTATAAAGACTAGGTGCAGTGATTCCCATGGCGAATGTTAAATCACTCATTGAAGTAACTTCATAACCGTATTTCCAAAATAGTGTCATGGCTTTTTCAAGTGCTTGTTCTTCATTAAAACACTTAGGACGTCCACGCCCCTTAGATATTGATTTGGCACTATCCATTTGATTTATTGGCTTTGAACTTTCCTGCATATTCAACCCAATTAATTTTATAATGATCATTAATAAATTAATTGACCCAGATCTTAAATTCAAATATTTTATTTTTATAACAATCATTATGAAATTATTTTCAAGGAGCGTTGGTCAATGAAATCTGAATCTCATCTGACTGAAACCGCTGTTAATTCTCCATCTCCTACAAAAAATCAAGGAAATTGGTTTGCTGTTATTACACTTTCTATCACCGCTTTTATATTAGTGACCAGTGAGTTTCTCCCTATTGGTGTGCTCAATGCAATCGCACTAGATCTCAACATTTCAGTCGGTACTGCTGGCCTGTTCATTACCCTTCCAGGCGTGATGGGTGCTTTCGCAGCACCGCTTATCTCGGTCTGGGTGAAGCAACTTGATCGACGCTTTTTATTAATCGCACTCACAGCGGTCATGGTCATTGCAAATTTCATTACGAGCTATTCAGAAAGTTTCACTTGGATTCTATTGAGTCGTTTTTTCTTGGGTATCGCGATAGGCGGATTCTGGGCAACTGCAATCGCCTTAAGTGGTCGTGTTGCACCTCCTCACCTACCCATCGCCAAAGCAACAGCTATCGTCATGGCTGGCGTGACTCTGGCAACTGTGCTGGGTGTTCCGGTTGGAACATGGCTAAGTGAAATTTACGGTTGGCGTAATGCTTTTATGATCACCTCAGTGATTGGTGCCATTATTCTGTTATTTGAGATTAAATTCCTACCGAAATTACCGCCGACTTCAGCTATTCAATATAGCGATCTACCCGCATTGTTTCGAGATCCCAAAGCTCGTAAAGGCTTAATCATTGTTTTATTTATCGGATTAGCGCATTTTTCAACGTACAGTTACTTGGCGCCATTCTATAAAAATGAAGCAGGATTTGATGGTTCAACCATCAGTTCATTGCTTCTTATTTATGGAGCAGCAGGCTTCGTAGGCAATGCATTCTCCGGTTATAGCAGCAATATCAATGTCCGCTATACGCTTTTTGCTGTTGCATTGTGTTTAGCGATCGTATTCCTTACATTCCCGGTTTATGCCAAATTCTTAACTGGTGCATATATTCTTACAGCATTATGGGGTTTTGCTTTTGGTGCCTTTCCTACGACAGCCAATATTTGGATGTTTTTACATGCGCCACATGCGGTTGAAAAAGGGATGCCTCTTTTTGTCAGTATGTTCCAAATCATGATTGCAGCAGGCGCATTATTTGGTGGTTTTATGGTAGATCACTTCAATACCAGTACCTTAATTTACAGTGTATTGATTTTTATCTCTTTAGCTGTAATTGCTGTATTCACTCATAGTCGAGGATTGAATAATCCTAAAGCTCAGCAATGTACATCAATTAATTGAGTTGAGTTGAGTTGAGTGTAATTTTTTACGCTCAATTCTTAAATAATTCTATGAAATATAAACTCATTTCGTTTAGTGAAATCAATTTAAGAAATTAACGCGCTAAATTCTCAACCATCATTCAAATCGATCAATGCACCAATTCGGTGACATTTGCACAAAAATGATGAATTTTTTCATGAAAAATCCGTTAATCACTCCTCCATATTATTAATTATACCTAAATTATATATTTATCATTATTTATTAGTTGGCATACAAAATGCATTCATTATGATGAGTCTATCGTTTAACGCTAGTTATTCGATTTACTTGAAAATAAAATCAAACATGAATGGTGAATACAATGAATAATTCAAATCCAACAACTTTAAAAGAACTTACATTAGATGAAATTGAAGCAGTATCTGGTGCAGGTTTAGTGACTAATTTGCTTGGTACTGTCGGCTCTCTTGTAGGATTAAAAGATCCTTTAGTGAAAATTGGCACTGGCGTAAATGAAACACTTAATGGAACAATTGATTCACTAGGATTAGGTGTATTAAAAGGTGTTGTAGACACGTTGATTTAATTTTAAAAATCTTATGAACAATAGACTTTTTAATCTTTCAAATCACTCATCAAAAGGCTCATGAATGAGCCTTTTGATTGATATCCTACAAGATTTTGAACTAGAATGCTCTATACATGGATTGTTCAGCAATACAATAATTTTCCTCTATTTATGGCATCTAAGTTCGGGGTTAATGTGAATTCTTCCGATGAGAAGCTTACTCAACCATAAGATTGGTAAATTCTGCTGCTAAACTTATATACATTCATCCCTAAAAATACACATCAAAAGCTGAACTTTTCTCACTTTGATTAAGTCATTATTTTAAAAAGTAGCAATTTCATACTCGATAATTTTCATTATATTGATAAATTAAATATTTAATTTTTAAAGGTGCGAACTTGAAGACAATTGGTTTATTAGGTGGAATGAGTTGGGAGTCGACTGATTTGTACTATCAACAAATCAATAAGATGGTTCAAACGAAACTTGGCAAGTTACACTCTGCTAAGGTTATTCTTATTAGCGTTGATTTCGCTGAAATTGAGGAATTACAACGCAAAGGATTATGGGAAGATGCAGGAATCTATTTAAGAGATCAAGCCATACAATTAGAAAAAGCAGGTGCAGATGGCATAGTACTTTGTACAAATACAATGCACAAAGTAGCAACTTATATTGAGGAATCAACCAACATACCATTTATTCATATAGCAGATGCGACAGCCATGGAAATCATGAGCCAGAAAATTACAAAAATTGGGCTGCTTGGTACTGCATTTACGATGGAACAAGATTTTTATAAAAGCAGATTGGAGGAAAAAGGACTTAAAGTAATAACACCTAATAAAGCGAGTAGAAAAATTGTTCATGATATTATTTACAACGAATTATGTTTAGGCATGATTAGCGAAGCTTCGCAAAAGAAATATATTCATATTGTCGAAGAATTAATATCTTCTGGCGCTGAAGGAATCATTTTAGGATGCACTGAGATTTGTATGCTGATAGGAGATCTAAAATTCTCAGTCCCTCTATTTGATACAACTTCTATTCATGCGCAAGCAGCTGTAGATTTTGTATTATCATAAATATTTCATAGCATAAACATCATTCAGCTCATGCTAAAAAATATTTAACTGACATCAAAATCTATCATCAAGTACATGAATCGTTGCTCAAGACTAAATTTAATCAAATAAATACATATTTTAAAAATCGCTTTTTTTGATTGATATACATGCCACAACAATCATCATTTAATCCTCATCGATAGAATTTAGAATGATGTTGAAATCAATAATTTCATCTGCGATTTCAGTCGCCATACGTTCATGAGAAATCATAATGACCGTTTCAACTCGCTCTTGAATAATTTTTAAAATTTTCGAACTTGTTTTTTCGTCTAAAGCTGCTGTAGGTTCATCTAAGATCAGAAGCTCTGGTTGCTTTAATAATGCACGAATGATGTTCAATCGTTGTTTTTCACCACCAGAGAAGTTTTTATAAATTTCTTGTATATCATCGTCTAACTCAATTTGATTTTTTTCCAGCAAATGGAGTAAATCGAACTCTTTTAGCCAATGTTTAAGCTCCTCATCAGAATATTTGATCTCAGTATTTTGAATCAAATTTTGTCTTAATGAGGTTGAATATACGATCGGAGTTTGGCTGACCACAGCAATCTGATCAAATATCTTTTCTGAAAATACTGAAGTGATCTCTAAATTTCTAAAGAATAGTCGTCCAGATTTGATCTTTTCTATTCCCACCAAATAATTAAGAAAACTTGATTTTCCAATACCTGTTCGACCTTGAATTAAATATATTTTTCCACACACAATGTCTAAATTAAAATTTTCAATCGTCTGCTGACCTAGATCAAATGTCACACTTTGAAATGAATACGCCACCGCACTTTCTTTCTGTTCCTCAGCTGTTAGATCATTCGTATTGAATGACTCATGTTCCAATTCAAAATATTCTAGGTACTGATTAATAGCCACAATATGACCTTTCAAATGAATGATATTTTGAGACATCATCATTAAAGGAATGGTTAAACCTATAATATAGGTACTGACTAAAACAAAATCACCTGAACTAAAACTTTGATATTCAAACATATAGACTGACAAAACCATGAATACCAAAAGAAAAAATGACACAAATAACAGTTGATATATCATGAGATACTGAAGTTTTTTATAGGTATCCTGAGTATTTATTTTATAGTCATCGATTCTGCGGCTAAACTCTTCAAATTCGTAATATTTCGAATGACTGAGTTTGATATCATAACTTTGTTGTAGTTTTTCAATCACAAATTGATTCAGTTGATTTCGAGCACCATACATAATCGTAAAGATATCTTGTGTCTTAAAGGTAATGATGAGCGATAAAGCAACTGTACAAGCTGAGAATACGAAAAAATACACACCAAATTCAAGATTGATCGTATTTCCAAGCACATACACCATACCTAAGATTTTAAATACCGTAGGTACAATGACAAAAAATATAGTAAAAATAATTGTACCAAGTGCTTCGCTGCCACGAATTAAATTTGCATTAAATACACCGATATCTTGTTGACGTTGATCTTTTAATTTCAAATCTAGAAAATTAAATACACCAGCTTTAAGCATGGATGCATCAACATTTCTGATCATCATAGACATGGCAAAATTATTTACATTCTTCATCCCTTCATTGATAAACCAAGCGAGTGCATAAGCCACGGCGAATAAATAGAGCAGATGAATTTGAAAAAAGTCTTGAATCGAATAGTAATGATCAGGTTCACTGGTCTGGTCAATCAGCAGCTTAAACAAATACGGTAAACCAACACTTGTACCGATAATTAAAATTTGAAGTATGGCTAAAACGAAGAATACACCTAATCCATTTTCATCATATTGACGAAATAACATCCACGCCTTTTTAAATTGTTTAATCTTTTCAGTCATCATTCTTTAAATTAGTTATTTTTTGTGATGACTATTTTAAACAATACTTATCAATAGGTTTGGATATTGATCGTAGAAGCTTTGTACTTATAAAGTAGCTAATCATTGATTCTAATGTCTAAACTAAGTTCAATCAGCCCAACTAACGATATTTTCCATAAATACGCCACGTGTTGTTATCCGCCAATGGATCGCTATATGAGTCATTTCGTTGCTTACGTGGTTTATCGCGAGCATCAACCAACTCGAAATGAGGCTCAACACTTAAGACAATACCATTTACATAAAAACGTGTTCTCGTATATTCACTTTGCCCATGCTGAAATACATAAGTTCTTAAATCTATAAATTCGCGATGCGCAACTAATGCAGCAGTGTCATCATGATCCAACCAACGACTCATTGCCAAAACTTGTTCAGGTTCAAACTGTCCACACTTCTCTAATACACTAGCAATACCACGAAAAGTCTTTGATTCCTTTGCACGTGTTTTGTTAATGCGAATTCGGTCTACATGAAAATAAAACAGCGGTAAATTTAGATGACTCGGTAAATGAATGGCATCTAAAACCTCATCTTCCATAAAAGGTTGAAATAAATCTTGTGCCCTTTCGATTAGACCTGTCCACTGCTGGTAATAAGCAGCTACTTGCTCTTTGCTTCCATAATAAATGGGAAGACCTTCGACATTCGCAAGATCAACAGGTGGCCAAATATTCTGTCTCAGTAACGCAATATCACTTTTTAAACTTTGAACTGCGATAGCATCTTGCATAGAAAAGCTCATAAAAAAATTACTTAGGCTATTTTTAGATTAAGTGAAAGGTTTAGTTTATGCAAGCCTTTGCCTATAATAGTGCTTGAATTAAGTTATTTATTAGGAACAATTCATGGTTCAAAAGATTCAAGCGACTGATGTCACTGAAGAAGAAGCATTGAAAGCGATTTTCTTCGAACGTGCTGATGAATTTATTAAGCAAGCCAATGAATTTTGCCGTGTTGAAAAAGGTTCTACTGTTAAACCAGCCGATGCTCGTGGTCAAGTCAGTGCTGCGATGCTATTTGGTACTGCTCGTTTTAATACATGGGTTGCTGCCAATAACTTTAAAGATGGCAATGAAATGCGTGATGCTAAAGAACAAGTGATGTCTTATATCATGCAACAGTTTCATATGATGCTTGAAGATAATTATGACGAATACTGCGAACAGTTTGAGAACTACCTTCGCTTCCGTCGTAATGAAGAGTTTCATGCAAATAAACATGACCACGAACATTAAATAGATTTGCATTGTGTGCATTGGGCCTCCTATAGGGGGCTTTTTTAATGCTTAAACTCTAATATTCAAACGAAAATGCAATTCAAAAATTGATCAATTTCTCGTATGTTATTCTTATTGATGACTCAACTAAGGATAGCGATGAATCAACTCAACTTTCCCATCGTCGATGCTCATATCCATCAATGGGATCCTTATCACACACCGCATGCTGCCGCTTTAGCTGTTAAGCTTTTTGGAAAACATCCAAAAATATTGGATAAAGTCGTTCGTCTCGTAAAACCTAAAGATTTAATTGATACAGTAGGACTTACAGATTACATCACAGCACCCTATTTACCAGCGGATTACCACAAAGACATTGGACACTATACTGTGAGCCGTGTTGTACATGTCGAAGCCAGCTGGCATCATCAAAAAGGGACTGGCGTTGTAGAAGAAACGCAATTTATTCAGCAGCTTCCTTTTTCTCAAGAAAACATCAAATTGGCTGGAATCGTTGCAACAGCTGATCCTCGTGAAAGTAATTTCAAAAAAATTCTTAAAATGCATAAAAAGGCATCTCCGCATTTTCGTGGTATTCGAAAAATGGCTGCACATCATGAAGATCCTGGAATTCATGCATGGAACGATGATCCCCACCTCTACACTGATCGAAAATTTTTAAAAGGTTTTGAAGCCTTAGCCCAGTACAATTTAAGCTTTGATGCTTGGGTTTATTCTAGCCAGCTTAAAGATGTTATTGCTTTGGCAAAACGTTTTCCTGAGACTTCGATTGTCTTAGACCATTTGGGCACACCAGCAGGTTTATTCGGCCCAGTAGGTAAACACACAGGAATCACCCAAACTGCGCGAGACAATATCTATTTCCACTGGAAAGAAGATCTTGCAGAATTAGCTCAATGTCCGAATGTATATACAAAAATGTCTGGACTCTTCATGCCTGTTTTAGGTCATCAATTTCATACACGACGAACACTAGCATCTAAACAACAAATCATTGAATTGGTCTCTCCTATGATTATTCATGCTTTACAATGTTTTGGGCCTTATCGTGTCATGTTTGCATCCAACTTCCCGATGGATAAAGTGAGCACATCACTCACAAATATCATTGATGCCTTTAGCGACATTGTCGCTACCTATAATTCAGATGTTGTTGAACAGATATTTTGTAAAAATGCGCAGCAATTTTATAAGCTTTAAAAAAAAAAAGGCTCATTCACGATCGAATGAGCCTTTTTGAAACGTACATTGTGGCTCTAAGTTTTAGGCTTTAAAATCATTTCAGGTTGTGGTTTACCATACTGATCTGCCATAACTTCAACCAAAAACTCAGGCTTAATATATTTTTTGATCACTGCATCTATATCTTGCTTCGTCAGTTTTGCAAATGCCTGATCTCGCTCTAGTCTTGAAAGCTGTGTTTTATTTTGCTCAAGCTGACTGTTCAATCCACGATGAATACGGCGCTCATCCTCTAAATTCGTGACACGCTGTTTCATAATATTGGCTTTAGCCGCTTCAAGCTCTTGCTCCGTCACACCATTCTTTAATAAGTCAGTGAATACTTTATGCACACCTTGAGAAACTTGAGCTGATTTTCCTGCTGCATAATTAGCACTTACACCTAGAGCACCAGCATTGATAAAATTATCCAAACTCAAACTACTTCCAAAGCTGTAAACCAACGCATTTTTTTCACGTAACTCCATGGCAAGGCGTGATGATAATTGTGACTCGCCTAGAATATGGCTCAACACATATAATGCTTCTGCATCAGGATGATTATTACCCACTGGAATGGCAATAACCGCTTGATAATTACCAAATTGACGCTGTTCAGCCAGCGCATGAACTTTTTGAGCAGGATAATCTATATGACTACCCTGCAAACGTTGGTATGGTTCTTTTGTCTTAGACTGACCTAAAGATGAATTCAAATATTTCAGAATGGCTTTGTCATCAAAATCGCCAGTCACCGATATTTGACCATTTTGAGTTGTAAAATACTTTTGGTACAAAGCTTTAATTTGATCATTGGTGATGGTTTCAATTTGCTGCTTTGCTAGCTCAGGTTCAAAATGATATCGCAAATCACCTGGTTCATATCGCTCTACGATTCTAGCGATAGTCAGTCCTGCAACAGTTTCAGGCTCTGTATATGGTCGATTTAATGACGATAATGTTTGCGATTTGATGAGGTCAAACTGACTTTGCTCAAATTTCGGATTATTCATAACGTCGACAATAAACTTGAAGAATTCTGGAAATTTTTCTTTCTTCGCAGATACGTTAATCACAATACCATTAGCAACAGCTGAAGCAGATGCTCGTCCACCCGCCTCGATTGATTTGTCTGCAATATCTTGCAGGCTATACTGCTCAGATGCTCTCAATAGCAAATAAGACATAAAGCCTAGCGCTTCACCTTGGTTTTTAAGTGATTGTGCTGTCCCAAAATTTAAAGATATCGATGCGTAAGTTTTGTCATCGCGTGTTGACGTTGGGAATAGTGCATACTGCATCCCATTTTTCAAAGTACCACGCTTGATTTTTTTCTCTAACTTTTCAACATACTGTTTGGAATTTTTTAGGTGCTCAGCCACTTCAGCTTTATACACAGCTGGGTCTTTTAAAGGCTCTTCTTGAGTTGTCACTTGATCTAAAGTTTTTGACTCTTGCTCATGAGCGTCTAGCTCGAGTGCCTTTTTTTGATCCTCAGGCGTAGGTTGTATGTCTCCCGAAATACGATGCTCAGCAACCAAGAATTGATTTATTGCCTGATTAACCTGATCGACATTTAAACTTTGTATCTCTGCTTGGTCTTTAAAATATTTTGTCCAATCCCCATTGGATGAAACCACATAATCACTAATGAAACCACCCACAGAAGAGGCATTGGTCATCATGCTCTCTTGACCATTTTTAATCATGTTTTTGACACGATTTAATTCTGTTTCATTAAATTGATGCTTTTTCTCAATTCCTTTTTCTAGAGACTGGGCAACTTTTTTCTCATCATGATTAGGAGCATACACTGCCCCCATAAAAACAAGATTAAAATCAGGTGTTAACCATGTCGTCGATTGAACCTGTGTAGCTGTACCTGTTTCCACAATATCTTTGTACAAATGACCACTAGGTTGCATTGTAAATAAATAAGGTGCTAAAGCGAGTGCGGTCTGTGTTTTTTGCTGGGCGCCATTGATATAAATATTGTATTTGCCTAAATCACTTCCCTTTTGCACGATAAATTGACGATCTTTGATCTTGGTCGAATCAAGCATTGGAACTTGGGTTGACTCAGGAATTTGACGCGCAGGAATTTGATTAAAATTTTTATCCACTGCTTTCAGGATATCCGCTTTATTAAATTTACCTGCAATCACTAGAACTGCATTATTCGGTGCATACCATTGTCGGTAAAATTGATTCAGTTCCTTCATGTTGATTGACTGAAGCTCAGTTAAATCACCAATCGGTAGACGACCTAGATACTGATTTCCGTAAGCAGATTTCCAAATTTGATCCATCAATACTGAAAAAGGTTGATCCATTCGAACCTCACGCTCTCGTTTTACGATTGCGATTTCTGACGGAACAAATTTTTCCTGAAGTACGAGCTTATCCATTCGCTCTGCCTCCAGATACAACATTTCATCAATAGCTTTTTTTTCTGGACGGATGACACTCATATACTGGGTAGAATAGTAGTCAGTCATCGCATTACTCATGAGCGTATGCTGATCTAGACGACGTTGAAACTCATCTCCTTTTACATTTTCTGTGCCTTTAAACGCGAGATGCTCAAGTAAATGTGCTAAACCACCTTTACCTTGTGGGTCATTCAAAGCTCCCGTTAAATACACCATATTCATAAAAATTTTATTTTCTTTAGGTATTGGTGCCAAAATTACCCGTAAACCATTTTCTAGTTTGTATTCTTCAATATTTTGTTCAGTCTTGACCAAAACAGGTTGTGCTAAACCGCTAGAACTGACCGCAACGATCATTAAAGTAAGTGAAAGTTTTTTAAAACGAGTTAGCATTGTTCTTCCAATTATTGATATAAAAAAATTGATCACACGCCTGACAAGGGTATGATCAATAGGGTTTATGCTTTAAAGGTAAATTTCAGCTTTCATATAAAGTTTGGCATAGCCAGAAATTTCAATTCTTTGATTCTCTTTAAGTTGGCAATACAACACGCCACCTCGTTCTGAGCTTTGAAAAGCAATAAGTTCTGTTTTATTCAATTTCTCAGCCCACAAGGGTGCTAATCCTGTATGCATAGAACCTGTTACAGGATCTTCATTGATGCCTTTATGTGGTGCAAAATAACGTGCCACATAATCATATTGTTCTGATGCTGCAGTTATAGCAATATCGGGATGATCGGATGCTGTAATACAAGTACTAACCTCATATGCTTCAGCAATTGCATTAATATTGGCAAAATTAGGTTTGGCATCAAGCACATCTTGTTCACTTTCCAAGACTAAAATATAAGCTTGTTGATTTAGATAAATTTCCTTGATTGGACGATCAACCACTTCTTTTAATAACTCAGGAAACTCTTCAGTTAAATGAGGGATTCGAACAGGGAAATTCATTGTAATTTTTCCATCATCTTGTCGAGTGATGGTAAAAATTCCTAAATCTTTGACATGAAATTTAATTTTTTTCGCTTGAGTATACTCATTAAAAAGTACATAACTGCTCGCCAAAGTGGCATGACCACAAAAATCGACTTCAACTTTAGGTGTAAACCAACGGATTTCATAATTTTCATCATCAATAATTTTAACAAAAGCCGTTTCAGCCAAATTATTTTCAAATGCAATATTTTGCATGAGTGATGTATCAAGCCATTCTTCACTGACCACTACAGCTGCAGGATTCCCCTTAAACAACGCTGTAGTAAAGGCATCAACTTGATACATTTTCATAAATACACCCTAATATTTCCAAACTTCTAATTGAGAATAATAATCTTTTATCATTTCAAATCATAGATTAATTTCAATCTTGACTATAAATTATTGCTTCACAAAGATTCGTTCATAAACTGTATATTTCTAATGATCTTCCATAAAAAAACCCTCACATGAGGGTCTTTTGCTATTTACGCTTTTTGAGCGCTTTCTTTAAATCTTTTAACTTAGATTCATGCTTAGAAATTTTCTTAAGTCTCGATTTAATTTGATCTTTTAAATCTTTAATTTTTAACTTGGACTTATTCGCCATATCTTATCTTCCTCGTGTCATTCACTTTAAATTGTTAATGCTTGAATTTACTGACAAGAATGGGCATTCATCCCTAAATTCCCATTCAATTCATGATTAATGGATTAACGATTTTGTTGATCTAAATCAGATTGCTGTTGTGATTGTTGACGGGACTGTTGCTGATTCTGCTGCTGTTGATCTTGTTGCTGTTGCTGCTGATTGGGTTGCTGTTGATGTGGCTGTTGACCTTGTTGACGTTGCTGGTGATTTTGTTGCTGTTGCTCATTTTGATCTTGATTGTATTGATTACTCATTTCATATCTCCATGATTATCAGATTTTGATACTGATCTTGAATTCTTTTTCACTTGAATTAGACCAATACAAATAACCATAACCCTTTTGCACGAAACTGCGAGCATAGAGCTGTATCAAAATACTGCATCGTAACTTCCATTGTGTAAGCTATTTAAATTTCAGAGGATTAAAATTGATATATGTTACGAGGCTTACAAGGCTCTCTCATTTGTTTACTTGTATTAACGAGACTTATTCCTCTGGTTTTAAATCTGGTTTTAAATATGGATATGGATTTGTAGCACCACTCGTTAAATAAATCCCATAATGTAAATGTGGAGGTGTATTGATCGCATTGCCAGTATTTCCCACATATCCTAATACTTCACCGACTTCAACCCAGTCACCTTCTTGGATGTGTGCTGCATATTCATCTAAATGTGCATAGTAATGGCGACTTAACTGAGGTCCTACCACCCAGATGACTTTACCTCCCAAACTATTTGTGCCGATACGACTTACAATACCTTGTGTTGTACTCAATACAGGCGTACCTCGTTTGGCAAAAATATCAATTCCTTGATGTGTACGACCATTTGAACGTGCTGCCCCCCAAGTATCTGCTATTTGAGTTACTTTGACTCCTTCAACGGGTATCGCCAACGGCTCTGTCAACGCTTGCTGTTGAAGTTTCCAGTATAAATATGGATATTGTATTCCTGCTGTTGCGCCTGAATTTGGGGGCTGACAAGCAGTAAGCATCCAACTGATTGCAATGAGTGATCCGATAATCCTTTTTTTCATATACAACCTAACATCTTAAATTGAGTTAAATTTTAGCGTCTGATCGACGTTTGCATTGTATTGTTTAAATTAAAAGCACTTGTCAGAAACCAATAAAAGCCTGCTTATACCGATTAAATCGTCAGAATTACATATTTTTTTTGATCAATACGATACTTTCTTTTTTGAATCACGCATAATAGTTACCAATTCCCCGATTTATTTTGTTTGACTTCAATGATCGAATCCTCAGATCAATTCAGGATGTTCATAAATTCTTGATAAGTCAGACCTTTCACTATTTGCACATTATTGAAGTTTTTATATGAAAATCGTCATTCTCAATAAACCTTATGGCGTTCTCTCCCAGTTTCGTAAAGACGAAGCGCATATGACAATGTCTGATTTCGTTGACGATCCGACTTTACGTCTTGCTGGACGTTTAGACATGGACTCTGAAGGTCTAGTGTTTTTAACCGACCATGGTGGTTTAAATCAGTACATTACCAACCCTGCCAATAAGAAATTTAAAACTTATTTGGTTCAAGTTGATGGTGATGTGACTGAAGAGGCTTTAGAACAGCTTCGTAAAGGTGTAGAGCTTAAAGACGGTATGACTCTACCCGCAAAAGCTGTAAAAGTTGAACAGCCTGAGTGGTTATGGGATCGTGATCCTCCTGTTCGTTTCCGTGCTTCTGTACCTACTTCTTGGGTTGAAATTTCGATTTGCGAAGGTCGTAACCGCCAAGTTCGACGTATGACTGCAGCAGTAGGTTTCCCAACTTTACGTCTTATTCGCACTAAAATTGGATCAATAGACTTAGTACAGATGGGTCTTGAATCTGGCGAAACTAGAGAAATTGAACCATTACTTTATCCTGACTTTCAAAATGTTCCTGCAGAAGAGCCATACCGCTCACGCTCTTATGTGAAGAAACCAGGCGGTACAGGTGGCAAGCCGATTAATAAGAAAGTCAATAAAGATGGTACTAAGAAAAAATCGGGTACTAAACGTATTTGGCAAATGGAAGAACATGAGAAACCACGTCGTAAGACCAATGGTACTACTCGCCCAAATACAAAAGCTCCACGTGGACGCGCACGCTAAGCTCAAGCTATTGTATAAAAAGTAAAAAGGATGCGATTGCATCCTTTTTTTATACATAAATTAACTTAAATAATCTCTCATTTTAAGTACACTTTTTCGATTATTTGCTTATTGTGAGTTGATACTTATGAAAAAATTTACGCTTGCTCTTTCAGGTTTTGCATTCTCAACATTCACTTTGGCAAATCCTTTAAGTGTTCATGTGCTTAATCAAGAAACTGGTCTTCCGTCTTCTAATATTGCAGTTACCCTTGAAGCGCAGCAGGGTGAAAAATGGATAAAGCTCAACGAAGCTAAAACGGATGAAAATGGTCGTATCAAGGCTCTATATCCAGCCGAAACAGATCTTCAAAAAGGTGTTTACAGAGTAACTTTTAAAACTGGTGACTGGTTTAAAGCAAATAACAAACGTACTTTCTTCCCAGAAGTGCCAGTGGTTTTTGTGATTGATGGTAGTTTAGATCATTACCATATTCCGTTGTTATTAAGTTCATATGGTTATTCAACCTATCGGGGTAATTGATTTTAGAAGACATCCTTCAATCTAAATCAATCCATTTCTCTATCTTTTCTAGTAGCTCTGTCATATTGAGTTCAAATAAACCACTTGAGAAATCTTGTTTTTTATCTCCTAAGCGCCAACCTGAGTCAATTTTTTTCTATGAAACTCTGGATAAAATTTACCAATTTGTGCAATGTTTCTAGCCATTGAATCCCAAAGTTCACCATGCTTAGGAGATACTTCGTTAGCAGTTATGCTCAAAAAATTAAAAAGTTCAAAAGACGATTCACAAATTTCATAAAAAGCTTTTTCTGCTAATGAATTATAAATTTTTTTATTATCCAATTGATCTTTTACTTCTTTTAAGAAAATTAAATGTTTTTTCTCAAATGGTAGGCAATGAATATAATGTTTATCCCAACTGTACGGATTACCATTTTTTGCTTCAATAATTAACATCAAAGCTTTATTTAATCTCTTTAACTTGGAGTTTTTAACTCTATTTTCTGGTAAATAAATATTTAAATACCAAAAAATTGAACTAACTAATATACCAATACTCAATGCATTTAATATGTTATTCCCTTCTGCAAATTGATAAAAAAAGCTTTCTAAAAAAGTACCTTGAATTAATGAAAATATAGGATCACTACTTGTCTTAAAATAAACTAACAATGATACTAAACATAAAACAACCATAGAGTAAAGTTGCTTCTTATTTTCAGAAAAATTATTTAACATTTTGATTTTGATAAAATTATATATAAATATCATTATTATATTATCTGTTTTTAATTTTCAATTTTTTCATAAAACTTTTCAAAAAAAAACCAGTGCATAAACACTGGTTTTTTTAAATCCTAAGTTAAATTAAGCTTTAAGCCATTTATCAACTTTAGATTGATCTGTAACCTTAAGTTCCACTTCAGTGAGTTCACTACCACCTGATTGAACTTCAAATTGCATTAATTCATCACGACGGAAAGCATGTACATTAAAAGTAACTTCCAATTTTGCATACTTGTCGAGTTGCTTAGTGGTCGCCTTTAAACCATCAACTGCGATGATAATATCATGAGCAGAAAGCCCAGCTTTAACACCAGCGCCATCACGACGAGCAGACTGAATTAATACACCTTCAGGTTTATCTACAAGTTTTAAACCAAATGGTAAAGATTTATCATGCTTTAAAACATAGTCTAAGCCAAATTCAGGGAACAACTGATCAAGCGGTAACTCATCCGTGGTATTAATCAAATGGTTAATTTGTTCAGACCAATCATCACCTGTTAATTCTTGGCATAGTTCATAGATGGTACGTTCATGAACCTGTATACCCTGTTGCGCATTTTCATACAGCTTACGCATCAATGCATCAAGACTTGAACCTCTTAAACGTAAACCTAAATCTAGACACAGCGCTACTAAGCAACCCTTGTTATAGTAACTTGTGCCAGAATTGTTAGAGTTTTCATCTTGACGATAGAATTTGACCCATGCATCAAAACTTGACTCTGCAACAGTTTGAACAAAACGACCTGGATTTTGCAAATAACGATCGATCTGCGCCTTTAACAACTTCAAGTAAGATTCCTGAGAAATCACACCACTACGAAGTAGAATTAAATCATCATAGTAGGACGTAAAGCCTTCAAAAATCCATAACAAAGAGGTATAGCCTTCTTTGTCTAAATCATAATTCACAAAATTTTCAGGGCGAATAAATTTCACCAACCATGAATGAAAATATTCATGGCTACACAAACCTAAGAAACGCTGATAATCAGCGGAAGGTTCAACAGGCTCATTGGACTTAGGTAGATCATCACGTGGAGAAATCAAACTGGTTGAGTTCGGGTGCTCTAAACCACCATAACTGTTACCCGTCGCGATGGTCATAAAAGTGTAGTTTTCAAATGGTGCTGAACCAAACATGGATATTTCTGTCGCACAGATTTTCTCAATGTCTTGTTTCATACGTTGGACATTCATCGCATGTTTGCCAGAAACCACAAAATCATGTGGAATACCATTTGCTTCAAAAGCAAAACGAGTTTGATCTGCAAGCTCAAATGGTGCATCAATCAATTCAGCGTAGTTTTTTGCCTTAAGCGTATAGCGACCACGCACTAAACTTTTAGATGCCAATCCTGTAGCGAGTTGGAAATGTTTCAATTCATCTGGCAAAAATAACTCAACTTCTACCGCTTTATCTTCTTGTCCTTCTAAACCTAAACATGCACAAGCAGGATTCACATATAAGCGTGTTTCATCAACATAAGCACCACGTACTGAGAGGTCGTATGCATAGACGTCGTACTCAACCGTAATCAGCTCAAAATCAGTATTAAATAACTGCCACTTATTTTTTTCATTTTTACGAATCTTGAGTATTCGACCATCTTCATCATAGGCACGAACAGACTCAATATGTTTTGAAAACTCTCGAATGAGATAACTTCCTGGAATCCAAGTTGGCAAGCTCAATACTTGAGTTGGTTGAGCAACGAAACGAACAGTAACGTGAATGAGATGCTGACGAAAGTCGTCAAATTCGATCTGATAATGCAACATAATGTCTTAATTGAGAAACTATAGAACCAACTTGTATTTAGAGTAGCATTTTTTTACTTGGAGTTGCGCGATTCGTATTAATTGTCTACAAATCTGACTAGAGTTTCAGAAAAAAAAGGCATAGCATGCGGTGTGCTTGATGATCTATGCCATTGGATTGGCTTATATAGGTAAACCCGTTGAAACTCTACTCTGCTCTACTCATAATTTTTAGTTTTTTTATTGTAAATATCACACATGCTTCCTTGTTCGAAGTTGCACCAGAAAGTTTAGAAGCTGAAGCATGGACTGTCTTAGATCCACAATCAGGTCAAGTCATTACTGAACACAATAGCCATGTCCAACGTGCACCAGCTTCGTTAACCAAAATGATGGTGGCATACATCGTTCTGAAAGACATTCAAGCAGGTAAAATTAACAAAAATGAAGTTATTACTGCCACACCAGTTGTCAATGTAGTTCAATGGGATGAGTCTCAGATGTATCTGAAGCCGACTCAACAAATTACGATTGATCAGCTTTTAGCAGGCTTAATTATCATGTCTGCCAACGATGCTGCTGTCACATTGGCTGAACGAATTTCAGGATCAGTGCCTGCATTTGTTCAACGCATGAATCAAGAAGCCAAAGCAATTGGCATGAAAGATACAAACTTTGCCAATCCTGCGGGCATTACAATGGATATGCACTATTCAACAGCGCATGATTTAGCCGTGCTCGCACAAGCACTCACCAATGAAACACCCGATTACCTTGACTACTCGAAACAGCAAAGTTTTACTTACAATCAGCATTTTCACCGTGCAACGAATATCTTACTAAAACAAGATGCTACTGTTGATGGTTTAAAAACAGGGTTTACTCGTGCTGCAGGCTATAACCTTGCACTTACAGCCAACCGACCAACTCAACAATTTGAGCTCAATCAAAGAAGACTTATTGTTGTGGTACTCGGTGCTCAAAGTGGCTTCAAACGCGCTGAAATCGCACATCAACTTTTAAACCTATCCTATGCTTATACACGCAATGAAATTGCAATTAAAAATAAGCAACTAATTGCTGAACTCCCTGTAGTCGCATCGACCTTAAAAATGTTCAGAGTCGAAACTAAAAAGCCAAGTATCGTGACGACCTCTTTGTATAACACGAATCAAATGATTGATATGCGTAATTTTGACAATCAAACTCATCGTTTGATTCAAACAGATGCTTTTGGATTAACTTCAGCTCTTGAGCCTTTACAGCAAACTCAAACGCATATGAACGTCGAGCTACTAACACAATCATTAACCGCACCTATAGCGCAAATTCAGCAGTTGGCACGTATTCATATCTATCAAAATAATCGACTCATTCAAACGGTATTGATTGAGGATGAACTTCAAATTGATGAAGCATCATGGTTTGAAAGTATTTTGAATTGGTTTAAACAATTATTTAGTTTCGGATCTAGCAGTGCAAATCAAGCAAAAATCTATCCTTTAAACTGATTGCAGTTTTTTATTGTAAATCTGTAACTTGTAATACAAAAAGAACAATTCTTTAAAAAAGAGATGGCATATTAACCCCCATCTCTTTTTTATTTATGACGCTATAAAAATAGGAATATTAAATGTCGAATCTTCATCATATTGTCATTGTGGGTGGTGGTGCTGGTGGCTTAGAACTAGCAACACAACTGGGTGACACGCTGGGCAAATCTAAAAAAGCAAAAATTACATTAGTTGACCAAAAGCTTACACATATTTGGAAACCACTTTTACATGAAATTGCAGCAGGTACGTTAAGCCCAAGTGATGAAGAAACAAACTATTTTGGTCATGCTGCGAAGCATCATTATGAGTTTGTATTGGGTAAATTCGAACAATTAGATCGTGAAGCCAAGACCATTCAATTGCTCAAACCTGTGGCGTCAACCTATGATCAATCGACTGATCATTTAACGCTAAGTTATGACACTCTTATTCTAGCGGTTGGTTCGGTTTCCAATGATTTCAATACTTCAGGTGTGCAAGAACATTGTCACTATTTAGATAATCCAAAACAGGCTGAACAGTTCCAGCAGCATCTACTTCATCTTTATATCGAAGCTCAAAATAACAATGACCATCGTGAGCTGCATATTGGCATTATAGGTGCAGGTGCAACGGGTGTTGAGCTTGCAGCTGAATTAGTTCAAGCCAAACAAAACTTCTTTAAATATGGTCTTAATAAAATTGATCCTAAAAACGTCAAAATTTCGTTAATCGAAGGCGCTGATCGTATTTTACCGGCTCTTTCTGAAAAAATGTCAGACCACAGCACTAAGCAGCTTAAGCGCATGAATGTGGATATTTTAACGTCTAAGCGTGTCGAAAAAGTGGATGCTGATCAAATTTACTTTAATGATGGAAGTTCAATTCCAGCACAATTAAAAGTTTGGGCTGCAGGCATTAAAACTCCAGCAGTGATTCAAAACCTAGAAGGCTTCGAAAAAGATCGTATGGGTCGCTTACACGTATTTGCAACACTCCAAACAAAAGCAGATCCGAATGTGTTTGCTTTCGGTGATTGCGCATACTGTATTTTAGATGCCCGTGAAACAGCTTTAGGACCGCGTGCGCAAGTTGCAAGTCAACAGGCTGCTTTCCTCGTTGATGCTATGAAAGCGCGAATTTCAGGAAGATCACAACCGATGTTCAATTTTTCTGACAAAGGTTCACTTGTGTCTTTAAGTGAGAATAAAGCAGTCGGCGAATTACTAGGTCAGGTCAATGTTCAAGGATTTGTGGCGAAGTCGATGTATGTATCTCTTTACCGACTGCATCAAGCCACGATTTATGGTTATGCACAGGCAGGGTTACTCACAGCCAAAGATTTTGTGACCAGAAAAATAGCACCTAAAATCAAATTGCATTGAAAAATCTAAAAGACGCCCCAATGTAATATTTAAGCGTTATAAATTATCGAAACTGCATTTTTTTTAGAAAATTGTCTACAAAAATTGGTTTTCACTTTATGATGTACCCTTAAAATATTTGAATGGATCATTAACATGACAGTTATTGCAAATGACCTTGTGGTTTTATTTAACTATAAATTGACTAATGCAGAGGGTGAAACTCTCGATCAATCTCAAGGTGAACCACTTGCATATTTGCAAGGCGCTGGCAACATTATCCCTGGCTTAGAAAAAGCAATGTTAGGTAAAACGACTGGTGACAAATTCACAGTAACGATTCCTGCTGCTGAAGCTTATGGTGAGTACAACACTGATTTAGTTCAAGAAGTACCTAAACAAATGTTCCAAGGCGTAGACAACATCGAAGCTGGTATGCAATTCCAAGCGCAAACTGATGATGGCGTTCAAATTGTGACTGTTAAAGCTGTTGAAGGCGAAAACGTAATCGTTGATGCTAACTTCCCGCTTGCTGGTCAAGACTTAACATTTGATGTTGAAATCGTTGAAATCCGTGAAGCA
Source organism: Acinetobacter sp. 24-47-67 (assembly GCF_056779735.1). NCBI lineage: Bacteria > Pseudomonadati > Pseudomonadota > Gammaproteobacteria > Moraxellales > Moraxellaceae > Acinetobacter > Acinetobacter sp. 24-47-67. The sequence goes on along the minus strand of NZ_JBWYIK010000005.1, from coordinate 34,465 downwards.
ACTCAAGAAGAGTTAGATCACGGTCACGTTCACGGTGTAGGTGGTCACCACCACTAAGATCTACGGATTTTAGGACAAAAAGGTGAAGCTTCTGCTTCGCCTTTTTTTTATGCAAAAAATTACAATGCTTAACGATTTAAATGATTCAAATTCTTATAATTTCCTGAGGATATTTGGATATTAATCATATGAATCTCATTTGGTTTCGTCAGGATTTAAGAGTTAGGGACAACACGGCGTTAATGGAGGCAACCCAGCATGGGAATACTTGTGCAGTGGTGATACTTTCGCCTGAACAATGGAAATTGCATGATGATGCAGTGATTAAAATTGACTTTTATCTTCGCCAACTTAAATCACTTGAAATTGAGTTAAAGCAATTTAATATCCCACTTATGGTGGAAATCGTTCCCCAATGGGACGATGTACCAGCTAGATTATTAACTTTCGCAAATAAATATCAAGTTACTGTGATACACGCCAACATTGAAATCGGCGTGAATGAGTTACATCGTGATGCACAAGTGCAGACCTTATTAGAATCGCATCAAGTAACTGTCGAGTATTATCATGACCGCACAATTTTCCCACTTGAATCAATTCGTAATCAGGCGCACCAGCCTTATCAAGTTTTTGGTGCTTATAAACGTGCATGCTATGAAATCTTGAATATCTCTGTTCCTCAACCACTCCCTGTACCTAAAGTACAGCCTCATGAGCTTATACAACGCTTTCATACCTCCAAAATTCCATCGATACATGATTTTTATCCTGATGCTCAGATTAAATATCAATGGCCTGTTGGAGAGTCATTTGCACTACAAATGCTCGAGAAATTTGTTGATGAGAATTTAGAGACGTACAAACAACAACGCGACTTTCCAAACATTGATGCAACCAGTCAATTATCACCGTATTTAAATCTAGGAATTATTTCGATTCGACAATGTTTGGCTGCAATTTTTAGTCGCTCAAATGGCAATTTTCATCTCTACTCTGATGGTCAACAAACTTGGTTAGATGAGTTATTATGGCGAGAATTTTATCAACATATCCTGTTTGACTTTCCAAGATTATCGAAATATCAACCATTCAATTTAAACACGTCTAATGTGCCATGGCGTGACGCACCCGATGAATTAAATGCTTGGAAGTTTGGACAAACTGGGATTCCAATTGTGGACGCTGGAATCCGTCAAATGCTTGAAACAGGATGGATGCACAATCGTGTCAGAATGATTGTCGCCATGTTCCTTAGTAAGAATTTGCTCATCGACTGGCGTAAAGGCGAACAATGGTTTATGCAACATTTGATAGATGGGGATTTAGCGGCAAATAATGGTGGCTGGCAATGGTGTGCTTCAACAGGTACAGATGCTGTACCTTATTTCCGTATTTTTAACCCCATTAGTCAATCACAAAAATTTGATAGTCAAGGTGATTATATTCGCAAATGGATACCTGAATTAGCTCATCTTGATGCGAAAATCATTCATGAGCCTTATGCTAAATATCCGAATCTTAAACTCAATTATCCAAAACCTATTGTTGATTTAAAGATGAGTCGACAGCGCGCATTAGCTGCTTTCAAATCAGCCTAACGAATGCTCGTTCTAAATTTTGTTTGGCTTGATTTTCTAAAGTGTCATGAAAATATGCTGTTTTATAAATGGATTCCATTTGATAAAAGCTATTAAGAACTTCATTTCGTTTTAATGTATAAATTTCAGAGGGTACCCAACTGAATTCTTGATGAATTTGCTGTTGATATTCTTCAAAACGTTTGGCGTTTGAACCGAGAATTGCAAGATCAATATCAAGTAAATAGTTAAGATCCGAATCAGATGCACAACGATGCTCTTTGGTCGCTAATATCCACTGATGAATTTTCTCACATCTCATCATCTCCATGTGAGGAGATATGATGTTCAGCATCAGATCAGCACTTTGTTGTTCATTATCGTGTGCCTTAGGCTCATAAATGACATCATGAAACCAAAGAGCCATAGAGACTGACAAAGGATCTTTTAAATTTGGTAGAACCAATTGTAAGTGTTCCATACATTCAACGATATGCTGCACTGTATGATAATGCCGATGAGGCTCACTGTAATGAACTTCTAATCTATCAAGAATAGCTATGGAATCCTCTGAGGATAGTTCAAGCTGTTGTGCAGTAGCGGCCCAGTATCTTCTGAACTGTTTTAAATATGAATCAATCATCAGACACCTTGCCCCGCTACCGCCTATTTATTTTTAAGCCGCCTGCTCATCACGTTTAAATACGAGCTCACCTTTCAAAGAACTTTCAGCATCGAAATAATAGCCGTCTGTATTGAATGATTTAAGATCATCCACAGTATTAGGTTTATTTTCGATAATATAACGTGCCATCAATCCACGCGCTTTTTTAGCATAGAAGCTTATCACTTTATATTTCCCATTTTTCTGGTCTAAAAACACGGGCTTGATAATTTCAGCTTCAATTTTGCTTTCTTTCACCGATTTATAATATTCATCGGATGCGATATTGACCAATAAATCACTTTTGGCTTCTGATAAGTCTTGATTGATCAATTGGGTAATTTCATCTCCCCAAAATTCATAAAGATTGTGACCTCGTGGATTTGCTAATTTCGTGCCCATTTCTAAACGATAAGGCATCATTAAATCCAGTGGTCGAAGTAATCCATAGAGACCTGATAGCATTCTTAAATGGCGTTGAGCATATTCTAAATCAGCTTGCGTAAGCGAATACGCATCCAGACCTGTATAAACATCGCCCTTAAAGGCAAAAATTGCTTGGCGTGAATTTGATAAATCAAGGTCTGATTGCCAATCTCTAAAGCGTTCCACGTTAAGATTCGCAATTTTTTCACTTACACTCATTAATTTGGCGATTTCTGAAGCAGACAGTTTACGACTTACGTCTATAAGCTGTTGTGAGTGGTCAAGCAATCTTGGTAAAGTATGCTCATCAGTTGGAAGTGTAGATTCATAATCTAATGTCTTAGCAGGAGAAATTAAGGCAAACATAGAAACCTGATCAAAAAACAATTAATCAAACTATAACAGTAGACTTATTTTATTTCCAATTGTGTTTTTTTTAATTATTGACGTTAAAATATACGATTCTCCTGCACGTTAATCGGTATTTTTATGTCTGAACAAATGTTCATTCAAGGCCCTGTTGGCAAAATTGAGGTTTTTGTAGATTATCCTCAGTCTGAAGTAAAAGGATTTGCGGTCGTTTGTCACCCTCACCCGCTTCAAGGTGGTACTCCTCAGCACAAAGTTCCCACTCTGCTAGCTCAAATGTTCCTTGAGCGTGGTTATATCGTTTATCGTCCAAGTTTCCGTGGATCAGGTCAAAGTGAAGGGGTTCACGATGAAGGATTCGGTGAAACAGAAGATATTTTAGAAGTCATTCGTCAAGTACGCGCGAAACACCTTACATTGCCTTTCTATGTTGGAGGCTTTAGTTTTGGTGCACATGTCATGGCGAAGGCATATCATGCACTACCTCAAGAAATTCAACCTGAACAAGTTATTCTATGTGGTTTACCAACAGCTACAGTTGCTGGTATCCGTCACTATGTTACTCCGGCAATTAAAGGTGATATTCTGTTTATTCATGGTGAGGCAGATGAAGTCACTTTATTATCCGATTTGATTGAATGGGCAAAGCCTCAACGCCATATTATTACAGTGCTACCTGGTGCTAATCACTTCTTCACAGGTTATTTGAAGCAACTTCGCGTCGCGATCACTCGCTTCCTTACGGCTTAATATAAATATTACGTGTTTCAGAAAAACCCAGTGTAGATTCTTTACATTGGGTTTGTTTTATTCCTCGTTAGGATTTCCATTCTAGCGACTGGAACGACTCATCTTCTCTTAATGTCTGCTCTACTGCTTGCGCAAGTTGTTTAATCACACTCTGCGTCTCAATTTTTTGGAACCAATCCTGTTCCTCATCTGCATGCGCACTTATTTCACATACAAAATGTCCTTCGCCATCTGGTTGATTACAGTTCACCCCTAAAGCGATTGGGTGATCAGAGACACTGACTTCTAATTCATGCGGATTCGTAGTTTGAGTGTGAAATCCATGTTGCACCAACTGTTCAGATAACAATGCTGTAACGTAAGTTTGTGCATTATCATGAGAATGACTTGAATGAGCCTTAGCGTATTTCGTTTGATCAACTAAAAATTGTAATTTTTTCATTTCCTCATCCAAAGGCTTTTTAATTATATAGAATTAGAATAAGCAATATAAACAAAACAGCCAAGCTTTTGCTTGGCTGTTTGAAAAGAAATATATAAATCTTTGGTCGTATTATTCACTAACTTGAATAGATAAACCCGCTTGTTCAGTGAGTTGAGTAAATGTTGGGAAACTTGTTGCAACGGTTTCAGTTCCCACAATTTTAATTGCGCCTGAAGTACGCAGACCCGCAATGGAGAAACTCATGGCAATACGATGATCATGATGTGACTCAATTTCACCACCTGTAAAGATAGCAGACCAATCACCAGACTTACCTTTACCTTCAATAATAATACCGTCATCCGTAGGCGTACAATCAACACCCATTGTTTTCAATCCATCAGCCATCACTTGGATTCGATCAGACTCTTTTACACGAAGTTCAGCTGCACCAGTTAACACTGTTTGACCTTCAGCACAAGCTGCAGCAATAAATAATGCTGGGAATTCATCAATCGCTAAAGGTACTTGATCTTCAGGCATGTGGATGCCTTTCAAAGTACGAGTGCCACGAATTCGAATATCAGCGATTGGTTCACCACCTGCAATTCGTTCATTCTCGACTGAAATATCAGCCCCCATTTGCTTCAAAATTTCGATCACCCCAGTACGAGTAGGGTTAATACCCACTGCCTCAAGTGTTACATCTGAATTTTCAGTAATGGCAGCACCCACCATAAAGAACGCAGCAGATGAAATATCTGAAGGCACTTGAATATTCGTGCCAACTAACTTACCACCACCTTTTAAAGAAATACGGTTACCTTCAGTTTTCACATCATACCCAAATGCACGTAACATACGCTCAGAGTGATCACGTGTCGGTTCTGGCTCAGTCACCGACGTTACACCTTCTGCCCATAAACCAGCGAGCAGAATGCCAGACTTCACTTGTGCAGAAGCCATCGGTAAATCGTAATGAATACCTTTAAGTTGCTGATTACCTGTGATCGATACTGGCGGTGTGCCACGCTCACCTGTTGTTTGAATTTGAGCACCCATTTCACGGAGTGGCTTTGCAATACGTTCCATAGGACGTTTGCTCAACGATGCATCACCAGTCATTACTGAGTCAAATTTTTGCGCAGACAACATCCCTGACAGAAGACGCATCGAAGTCCCAGAGTTACCCATATAAAGCTCACTTGCTGGAGCTTTAAGGCCATGCATTCCTACACCATGAATGGTGACTTCACCATTTTTTGGACCTTCAATATTTACACCCATATCACGGAATGCTTGAAGTGTTGCTAAGGCATCTTCACCTTCTAAGAAACCAGTAACATGTGTTGTACCTTCAGCGATCGCACCAAACATGATTGAACGGTGTGACACAGATTTGTCACCTGGCACGCTAAATTTTCCAGTAAATGATTTAGCACCCGGCAGAATATTAAATTGCTGTGTCACAGTTTTGTTCTCCATTAAAGGTTTCTTGGCAAGCATATGGTTAAAATGTTGGCGTGCTGCTTGAGCATGTCCAAGCAATCCCATGAGTGCTTTTGAATCTTCGTTTTCAATGAGCTGTCGAATATGAGCCAATTGGTTCTCAAATCCATCAACAGCATTCAAAATCGCTTTTTTATTGGCAAAGAATATGTCATGCCACATTTGTGGATCACTCGCCGCAATGCGAGAAAAGTCTCTGAAACCACCTGCTGCATAACGGAAAATGTCCAGATTATCTTCACGATTTGCAAGTTGCTCAACCAAATTGAATGCCATTAAATGTGGCAGATGACTTGTATGCGCAAGCACCTCATCATGCTTTTCCACATCCATACAAATTACTTCAGCTTGAGCAGCTTGCCATAACTGAATCAGTTTTTGCACTGCCCACTCAGCACTTGTTGCTAACGGCGTTAATATCACTTTGTGGTTAGCAAATAAATCTACTTTACCTGCATGAACACCAGTATGTTCAGCACCAGCTATTGGATGCCCTGGAACAAAACCTGCGGGTAACTGCTCACCAAAAACCGCAATTGCAGCCTCAACCACATTGCCTTTGGTACTGCCCACATCTGTAATTATAGTATCAGGAGTAATCACAGATTTGATCGAGTTTAATACAGATTGTGTAGCTCTCACGGGTAAAGCAAGAACAATTAAATCTGCATCAACCACTGCATCTTTGGCATTAGCATATCCTTCACTAATCAAACCTAAAGCTTTAGCATCTTCTAACGTTTGAACAGATCGCGTAGATGCCACAACATTTTCAGCAAGACCATGTGCTTGAATGACACGTGCTAAACTTGATCCAATCAATCCTAGCCCAATAAATGCAACTTTTTTAAATAAAGGTTGAGACATATCTAAGTATCAACTCTTTTTAAAGTACCGCAATCGGGTATGAACCAAGAACACGGATTTCTTTGACTAATGGACGAATTTCTTCGACAGCCGCACGTACGTTCTCTTGTTCGATATGCCCTTCTAAATCGATAAAGAATACATAAGCCCATTTTTCAGGCAATGCAGGTCTTGTTTCGATACTGGTCAAGCTAATGTTATGTTTAGCGAACGGCGCTAAAATTTCTAATAACGCACCTGCACGGTCATGTGCAGAGATCAATAAAGAAGTTTTATCATTACCACTTTGTGGTACTTTTTCACGCCCAATAACTAAGAAACGTGTTGTATTTTCTGGATTATCTTCAATATTGCTATGTAAAATTTCTAAATCATATAAGCTCGCAGCTGTTTCAGATGCGATTGCCGCAGAATGCCATTCATTACGGATACGGCGAGCAGCTTCAGCATTCGAACTCAAAGCCACACGTTCAACACCTGGATAATGAGCATCGAGCCAGCCACGACATTGAGCTAAAGTTTGTTGATGCGCATAGATTTGTTTAATGCTGTCTTTACGCGTATTTGAAGAAATCAAAAATTGATGATGAATACGTAATTCAACTTCACCAATCACATTTAAATGTGACGCTTTGAAACAATCAAGCGTGTGGTTAACCACACCTTCAGATGAGTTCTCAACAGGTACTAAACCATAATGTGCACTGCCTGCTTCGACTTCTCGGAACACTTCATCAATTGTAGGAAGTGGGCGCACAACCGCATCATGTCCAAAATGCTTGAGTACTGCGGAATGCGTATAAGTTCCTACTGGACCAAGGAAAGCAATGCTTTGTGGTGCTTCTAAAGCAAGACATGCAGACATAATTTCTCTAAACAAACGCGCCATCGTCACGTCAGATAAAGGACCTTCATTACGCTCCATCACATTACGCAAAACTTGTGCTTCACGCTCAGGACGATAAAACATTGGATTTTCTTCAGAAGCAAATTTTGCTTTTGCTACAGCTTCAGCAAGTCGTGCTCGACGGTTAATCAGTTGTTGGAGTTGTTGATCTACTGAGTCGATATCTTCGCGGATTTTAGCTAAGTCTAAAGAATTCGTCGTGTTTTGATCATCGTTGATCATTGTAATGTCGCCTTACAGAATCAGTTATGTAAACAGTATAACAATAGTTAGCTTTCAAATGTTAAGCAACCAAACTTTATGGCAATAAGACTTAAAAATATACAGTTGAAATAATCATCAATCCAATATGCGCTATAAATTAGAAAAAAGACAAGAACATTGAATAGGATAGCTTTAATCTTTTTTTTAAATCAGTTCGTTCTATAAGTTTTAAAATTGAAAACACATTTGAATACATCTCGCTTGTATTCATCAAGCGAGATGTAAATACGGATAGAAAATTAACGTCCTAGCATGCCACGTGCTACGATTTCTTTCATGATTTCGTTGGTTCCGCCGTAGATTCGTTGAATACGTGCATCCACAAAGAAGCGTGAAATAGGATATTCCGTCATATAGCCATAGCCACCAAAGAGTTGCAGTAGATTATCCGCCACTTTCATTTGCATATCTGTACTGAAACTTTTTAATGCAGCTGCTGTTTCAACATCCAATTTCCCTTCTTTATACAATGCTAGGTTTTGATTATAAAACGCGGCTGTAGCCAGTTCATCGATTTTCGCTTGTGCTAAAACAAAACGAGAATTTTGGAATTGTCCAATTTTTTGACCAAAGGCCTGACGCTCTTGGACATATTGAACAGTCACATCAATTGAACCTCGAATTGCCCCTAATGCTGTCGCAGCAATCGCTGTCCGCTCACGTGGTAATTCTTGCATCAAATATGCAAATCCCTGACCCGCTTGACCTAAAAGCTGATCAGCTGGAACTTTTACATTGTCAAAAAAGAGTTCCGAAGTATCTTGGGAATGCAAACCGATTTTGTCGAGATTTGTGCCTTTTTTAAACCCTTCTAAATGAGTATCAACCAATAGAAGTGAGACGCCTTTAGCACGTGCCTGAGGATCTGTTTTAACGGCAAGCACAACCAAGTCTGCATGCTGACCATTTGAAATAAAAGTTTTAGAGCCATTCAAAACATAATGATTACCATTCAAAATGGCATTCGTACGGATGGCTTGTAAATCAGAACCAGCACCTGGCTCTGTCATTCCAATTGCCCCGACCACTTCACCAGAAACCATTTTTGGCAACCAGTATTTTTTTTGTTCTTCGTTCGCGATATGTAGAATATATGGTGCTGCAATTTCTGAGTGACATGAAATACCTGTCGATAATGCGCTATAACCTGCACGTGCCGACTCTTCAACCAACATTAAAGAATATTCTGTTGGAACACCATAACCACCATATTCTTCAGGAACATCTACGCACAAGAAGCCATTTTCACCAAGTGCATTCCACACTGAACGTGGCATTTTTCCTTCGCGTTCCCACTGCTCATAATAAGGAGCAACGTGCTCACTCATAAAACGTTTGAAATTATCACGGAATAATTCTAAATCTGCATCATATGCCAACATTCTTGTGTTCCTTACACTTCATTTTTTTATAAGTTTTCATGCTATCCCGTTTTTTTCCAGTTGTCATGGACAAAAGCGCTTGAAAATTCATACAATTTGGTCAGTCTCAAAAGCTAAAAATAATGCTTGATCATTGAATTTGATATTTAGCTTTTATTCGAAGCATCATTCCACGTTACAATGTCATTAAGAACATCCAACTGCATTGATCATGAATACAAAACGTAATTTATATAAAGACTTTGAACATCCATTTGCGCAATTTGTTCGTATTCTTGGCAAAGGAAAAAATGGTGCGCGATCACTGACCTATGAAGAAGCCTATCAAGCATTTGAGATGATTTTAAAAAATGAGGTATTAGACGTTCAGCTGGGTGCTTTTTTAATGCTTTTACGAGTGAAAGAAGAATCTGTAGATGAACTGGCTGGCTTTGTGCAAGCGACTCGTGATCAACTTAAATTTAGAGCTATTGATGTCGACCTAGACTGGTCTTCTTACGCGGGGAAACGCAAACACTATCCGTGGTTTATCTTATCGGCGTTAACCTTAGCAAAACATGGTCATCGTATTGTAATGCATGGGGCTTCTGGACATACCATCAATCGATTATATACAGAACAAGTTTTAGAGTATTTAGGTTATACCATTTGTCAAAATGAAAACGAAGTGGCATCAGAACTGAATCAGCATAACTTTGCCTATATACCACTCGAAGTCATTTCACCTACCTTGAGTGATTTAATTGCATTACGCAATATCATGGGCTTACGCTCACCCATTCATACGCTTTCACGACTCATCAATCCCTTCAATGCCAAAGCCACTTTGCAAGCAATATTTCACCCTGCGTATCGCAGTTCTCATCAACAGACTGCTGCCAAATTAGGTTACGTTAACAGTGCGGTGATTAAAGGTGAAGGCGGTGAATTTGAACGAAACCCAGATGCAAAAACCTTAATTTGCGGTATACGAGACGGTGAACTGTATGAGCTTGAACTTCCGAAACTCACAGCTGATCGTTCAGCAATTGAAGAAGAGTTGAACTTAGATACTTTCAATGCCGTATGGTTAGGTGATGCCCACCATAGCTATGGAGAGGTGGCTGTTATTGAAACTATGGCAATCGCAATCTACACTATGAATGTGGCTGAAACATTTACACAAGCACAGACCTTGGCTCAAGAATACTGGCAGTCACGTCATCGAGTTTAAATTCGGATTAAAAAAAGACACTATCAGGTGTCTTTTTTAACATAGAAGATTATACAAAACGTATAGGTTGAAATTCTGGCTCTGGAACATGTGAATCACATTCATCACCTTCCTCTTTATGACCTTTATCAATATACCCTGATCTTTCTGTTTCTGGCAGATTTTTAGCTTCCCAAGCAATGACTGCTTGCATTGAAATCTGACGCTGCTCTTGAGTTAAAGCTACACCGTTTGGCCATTTACCGATTTCAACGGCAGTTCTTAAACGAGCAACGATGTCTGCATCCAAAACTGATAACATTTGTTCAATATTCATGTTTAGTCCTGCTGATGAAATGAATCGTAATCTTGATTCCATCCTAGTTTGGTACGACATGCCATATAAAAGTCGTATCCAGGTGGATGTAATAAAGTAAGTTTGAAAGGATGTTTGCGAATATGCAACCAATCACCTTCATTTAAAGAAACACTGTGTTGCCCATCAGCACTCACCATTGGCAACACTCGATTCTTACGAATTTGAATTTTAATTTCACTTTGACCACCCACCACAATCGGACGAGAAGAAAGCGTATGCGGGTGCATTGGCACTAGCGCGATCGCATCCATACTTGGGTGCAAAATTGGACCGCCACCAGAAAGTGCGTATGCTGTTGAACCCGTAGGTGTCGATACAATCAAACCATCACTGTGTTGGCGATAAACATATTGACCATCAATATGAAGATCAAACTCAATCATATGGACTGACTTACCTGAATGCAGAACCACATCATTCAATGCTATTGCATCATAAATCAGTTCATTTTTACTACGAACTTCGACTTCTAATAAAAAACGGCGATCTAGCTGAAACTCACCTTTCAAGACTTGATCTAATTTAAATAACACTTCTGTCGGTTTGATATCTGTTAGGAAACCTAAACGCCCACGGTTTACCCCGATGACGGGAGTATTGTATTTCACTAAAGATCTAGCCGCTTGAAGCAATGAACCATCACCACCTACGACAATCACCAAATCTGTAACTTCACCCAATAAAGCTCGACTGACCGTTTGCGAATTTTTATAAGGGACCAATTTAGCGGTTTCTGAATCAAAAACTGGATGCAAACCTAAACTAATCAAATGGTCATGAATTAGACTTAAAGTCTCAACCACAGATGATTTATCTGGTCGTCCAATTAATCCAATATTACGAAATGACTTTGCTGAAAGTTGCACGTATGCTACGGCTCCAGATGAATTGTTGAGTATCATATCATCATCATTCTGTGACTTACATATTTCAAGCCTGTTTCATGTTATGAATTTCACGAATAATTTCACATTTCCCCAACTTAAAATCTTAATTTTCTCCTTAATATTGAATTAGATAAATCATTACATTTATCTAAAAAAGGCATAAATTCACAGTTTAATTATTGCAAATTATAAAAAAGCTTCGCATGATGAGCGCAATAAAACAGGGTTTTGCTTTTTGATCTATGAAGTTTGAACGTGGTATTGGCTTAATTGCATTGATTTTCTCAGTGCTGGTGATTTCTGCATTTGTGGCTTTTAGTATTTATCTAATCCGCTTAGATAATATTATTCGCGATAAATTTGAAGGCAATCGTTGGGATATTCCAGCGAAAGTATATGCACGCCCCTTGGAAGTTTATGCTAATGCACCCGTTGAGCAACAAAACTTCATTCAAGAGCTAGGTCTGTTGGGTTATAAAAACGCTGAAGACTATACCAAGCCAGGTAATTTTTTGGTTCAAGGCAATACTATATATGTCCACACGCGTGGCTTCGATTTTGGTGATAGTGTAGAACCAGAACAAATCCTCCAAGTCAGTTTTGGCGCTAGTCAAATTTCAGAGATTAAAGCAACAAAACCATCGAGTACGGGGATTGCCCGTCTAGAACCAATGTTAGTTGGGGGAATCTACCCTCAACACAACGAGGACCGTGTTCTCATTAAACTCAATCGTGTTCCTAAACCTTTAATTCAAGCGCTTATTGCCACTGAAGACCGCAACTTCTATCATCATCACGGCGTCTCGTTTCGTGGTACAGCACGCGCAGTTGTAAGCAACGTTACTGGTGGTAAGCGTCAAGGTGGTTCTACACTCACACAGCAATTGGTTAAAAACTTTTATTTGACCCCTGAACGTACAATCAAACGTAAAGTGAATGAAGCCTTTATGGCGTTGTTGCTTGAGTTTCATTATGACAAAGATGAAATTCTGGAAGCATATTTGAATGAAGTTAATTTAGGACAAAATGGTAATTACTCGATCAATGGCTATGGTTTAGCGTCTCAATTTTATTTTGGTTTACCACTTAGAGAATTGAGTATAGCGCAACAGGCTTTCCTTGTCGGACTCGTTCAAGGTCCTAGCTTATACAATCCTTGGAGAAATCCTGAAAGTGCATTAAAACGCCGTAATGTTGTTCTAAACAATATGTTAGTCATGGGATATTTGACTGAAGAGCAATATGAAACTGAGTCAGCTAAACCTTTAAACGTGATTAAAAAACCGACTTTAGGCCCAGCTCGCTTCCCTGATTTCCTAGACATCGTTCGTCGTCAACTCAAAACAGAATACCAAGAAAGCGATTTAACGAAACAAGGTCTTCGAATTTTCACCACATTAGATCCAATCGCACAAATCAAAGTACAAAAATCATTTACAGATTCAGTATCAAGACTGTCTAAGACCAATCCTGCACGCTTGAAAGAGCTTCAAGGCGCGGTATTAGTTTCTCACCCTGAAAATGGTGAATTGATTGCAGCCGTAGGTTCAGTATCTGACTTCACAGGTTTTAACCGCGCAGTTGATGCAAAACGTCAGGTAGGCTCATTATTAAAACCTGTTATTTTCCTAACTGCTTTGGAATCTGGTCGTTATAACTGGGCGACGGCAATCGAAGACTCGCCAATTAGTGTGCCAGTCGATCGCAATCAGACTTGGACACCCAAAAATTATAGCGGAACTTCGTATGGTTACGTCCCAATGGTTCAAGCTTTAGCCAATTCGTATAACCTATCTACAGTTCGCTTAGGACAAGAATTTGGACTTTCTTCATTTACCAATCATTTAATGAAGTTTGGCGTGACTTCACCTATTCCAAATTACCCATCGATTTTCTTAGGGGCTGTTGAAATGTCGCCTATGGAAATCATGAATATTTATGGCAACTTTGCAACTGGAGGGTTTAAATATCCTACAAAATCTATCCGAACAGTTGTTGATACCAATGGGCAGCTCATTAATCGCTACAGTTTAAATGTTCAACAAACGATCGACCCATCGGCTGCTTATATTTTAAATTACGGATTACAACGTGTGATGTCGGCAGGTACAGGACGTGCTGCTTATAACGGCCTCGCTCCGAATCTAAATCTAGCGGGTAAATCAGGTACGACCAATGATACAAGGGACTCGTGGTTCGCGGGGTATTCAGGTAATCATTTGGCAGTTGTCTGGCTTGGATTAGATGATAATAAAGTGACAGGCTTAACGGGCTCATCTGGCGCTTTACCCGTGTGGACCAACGTAATGAAGCAACTGAAGCAAAAACCTGTCAATTTACGTCAACCTGATGAAGTACAGTGGCATTGGATTGACTCAAATAGCGGTGAGCTTTCAGCACAAGGTTGTCAAGGTGCGCTCTATGTACCGATACTTAAATATACTGTTCCTCGTCGCGCAACAGCATGTGGCTTACCACACTACCAAGTAGAGCCGACTTACGTTCCTGAAACGAATGCAGAAGAAATTCCAGCAGAAGACAGCATCGACCAATATATTCGTGAGAGCGAAACAGAAATGGAACGGGATTTAAATACGAATGCCACTCGAGTACTTTCGAGTGGAAGTTATAATCCTTAAAATAAGTTTAGGAGGAGTTAAGGTTAATGACAAAACTGAATTTTAGCGTACTATTCGCCAGCATATTACTCTTAGGCGGTTGCCAAACTTTAACCTCCCCTAAAAACTCACAACCGTCTCAGAAACCTAAACAAGCTGAGACTAAAACAACACCATCTCAAAAAGATGCCGATGGTATTAAAATTACGCCTTATGATCGACCCGAGATTAAACGGGAACAATTACAAATTGTTATTCCTGAACAGAAAAGCTCAACTCAAAAATTCGATGATGGCCGCCAACTTCCCGCATTTAAAAATCTAATGCAACAAACCCATCATGCATTTCGTCAAGCAAAATGGAGTGAAGCTGAGAAAGCCGCACTCCAAGCACAAAGACTTGCCCCTCAATCTGCAGAGACCTATATGTATCTCGCGATGATTGCCAATCAAAAAAATGAGGCAAAAAATGCTGAATCGTTGGCAAAACGAGGTCTCAGTTATGCTCAAACAGCAACGATGAAGCGACAACTTTGGCAAATTATTTTGAAATCAGGTCAACTCCAAAAAAATCAAAAACTCATCCAAGAAGCACAAAACCAAATCAAGAAATTTTGATGTAAGCATGAGTTTTGCTTTTTTAATGCCTTTAAAAAGCACGAATACCAGCAATTCCATAAGCTCCATGTTGTATGGCCTGATCTAATAATTCAGGCTTCATACCGCCTAGCGCATAAACTGGTATATGTATATCTTTTGATAACAATTCAAACTGCGTCCAACCTAAGGGTGCTTGCTGAGGATGCGATGTTGTACACAGTACTGGACTTAAAAATATTGCATCAAAACCTAACGCTACAGCTCGACTGACACTAGAATGGTCATGACAGGATGCGATGCGTTTAATGCCCTTCCATTCCTCCATAAATGAATCAGAATTTAATTGCATCAATTGATCATGTTTAAATTGTACGGCAAATACTTTTTTCTGATTTGATTCTGATAATCCTATCCACACATCACGATTGATAATGAGCTGATCCAGTTGATTATACTGGTTGAGTTGCAGCGCAAAATCTAAAGCATTTTCAGTTCTCAAATAGCTAACTCGATTAAGATCAATGGTTGTATCGAGACGATCTATATTTTTTATTGCAATTTTATTCGGCCAGAGTAGTCGTTTAACAATGGCATCATTGGCTTTAGGAAAATTCAAAATGGTTAGTGCTGAACGATCATGCCATGTCCAAGGACTTTCAATATGATCTAGTAGAGACTGATCTACATAAGCCTGATAAATGTGCAATTTTACGATTAGATCTTCATATTCATGCGTAATAATATCGAATAAATAGACATGATCTAGAAAAATTCCCACCTCTTCTTGAACTTCACGCTTGCAAGCTTGTTCAGGAGTTTCACCTAACTCCACTTTTCCTCCAGGAAACTCAGCTTTATCCCCCTGATGTAAAGAGACTTCTCTCCACCCGACAAGAACTTGATTTTTGTGGAATAACAACGCTATAGAAACATTAAGTGTTTTTTTTGACATGATTATCTTTCAAAAAATGAGTGCTTAATTGTAAGCATTTTATGTTTTTTTATAAATGAGAAAAATTATCGTTGACAGCCCTATTCGATAATGATTATCATTTAAATCGTTCACCACATACCACGGAGTCCAAGGAATGAACGCACCATTTAACTTATTCACACGTAATAACGAAAACCACCAAGCATTACCAATGCTTCACTCAAATAATCTATTTGCTCTAGGCAGAGAAATTCGCATCATGCATGCAGGAGAAGAATATCGCCTTCGTCTCACACGAAATAATCGACTCATTTTGACAAAATAAAAATTCTAAAATTTGATAATAATAATCGTGGAACTAAGCAGTATGAATCAGCGCATACTGCTTCTTTAATTTTATTTCTTCAAATTTGTTGATAATTAATTTTAATGAAATTTAATTTCAACTTTTAACCCACCTAACTCCGATTTCTTAAATACAATCTCGGCTTGATGTAGTTCGACAATTTTACGGCAAATTGATAATCCTAATCCTGAGCCCGATGTACGTGTGCCTAACTTACGATAAAATCTTTCTCCCAGCCGATCAATTACTGTTTGCTCAATGCCGTGACCTTCATTTTCAATCACAAATAGAATTTCATTATTATTTTGTTTGATTGAAATATCAACGATTCCATTCGGTGGCGTATAGCGGATTGCATTATCGACTAAATTTCGGATGCAGCTAAACATTAACTCAGGATTTGCATTAATCGCATGATTTCCTAACTCAGTTTTAAACTGAATGTTTTTTTCTTGGCTCAAAGGTTGTACTGAATGTAAAACCTCTTTCGTCAAACGGTCTAAATCTATGGACTGTATCGGTACATCTTGCGTTGAAGATGGGTCAAGTCTAGCCAACAAAAGTAAATTTTCTAAAATATTTGAGCCTCTACTCACATCTTTTAGAATCTGCTCTAAGTCTTGTGACAAATCCTCATGATCAGACTGGTATTTTCGTTTTAAAAGTTGTAACCGCATTTGAATCGCTGAAAGTGGCGACCTTAATTCATGGGATGCATCTGCTGTAAAACGTTGTTCCGCAGTAATTGCCCGATCTAAACGCTCCATCATTTGGTTTATTTGACTCACAATAGGTTGCAGTTCTTTTAATTCTGGTTTTGAAGGTGTAATCGGTGATAAATCCTTAACGGTCTTTTGCGATATTAATTTTGAAAGTTGGTGAATAGATCGAAACTGACGTCGTATAATAAAGTGTAGAATAAACCATTGAATGCCCCATAAAATAATGAGAACACCACCGTAGCCCAGCAAACTTTTGAATAACTGATCAACACGCGCTGACATGGGTTGAAGCATAGTTAGAATTTGCTGATCGCTTTGTTCACTGTAATAACGAAATAATCGTCCTTCTAGCCAAACATAACCAAAGTGATCATTCTGAAAAAAGACCTTGGAACCAATTTGACTGAAAGCAAGGTCTTGCGATTCAATCAAAATAAGTTCATTGAGCTTTAACTCATATTTGATATCAAATTGTTCACTTAAATCATCTAACTCATTTCCCACATGACTTGAAATATCACTGACCAAAATCAAATCGGCGATTTCATCCATCATATTGTCATGGGTCTGCATGTTCTGGTAAAACGAGATCACCAATAAAAGAATTAATGCGACAACGCCCGCCAACATCGAACTGAGCATTGAAGACTTAACAAGACGATGTTGTAAAGATATAGGTTGCTGATCCAACACTGTTCTACCTTAAACCTGATCCAGATTCATTCGATAACCTAATCCACGAATCGTTTTAATCATGGTTGAGCCTATTTTTTTCCGAATCTGATAAATAAAAACTTCAACTGCATTACTTTCGATTTCATCACCCCATGCATATAAGGACTCTTCTAGTTGCTCACGTGTCACAACACGTTCAGGATGTTGCATCAACTTATATAAAATTTGGTACTCTTTCGCTGTAAGATTGACAATTTCTGAATTCAATTTAACAACTTTGGTTTGGGGGTCCAAACTCACGGATCCATACATTAGGATTTGAGACGTGCCTTTGTGCTGAGTACGTAGTTGTGCTCTCACTCTCGCCGAGAGCTCATCTAAACTGAATGGTTTAACTAGATAATCATTAGCACCCAAATCAAGTCCTCCAACACGATCTTGGATACTGTCTTGGGCTGTAATAAAAATAACTGGTGTATTGTGTTGGTGTTTTCTTAAATGTGTCAGAATGTCATCACCAGTTGCTTTCGGTAATCCACGATCAAGTAATAAACAATCATATTGATGCTGCTCAATTGCTAATATCGCATGATCTCCACGCTCGACCCAATCAACACTATATCCATCCATTTCTAACCAAGCTTTGATACTTTCAGCTTGTGACACATCATCTTCTGCTAATAATATACGCATGTCTCTCTTCACTAAGTCACAATTCATTCACTATAAAGTTTTTCAAAAAAAGATGCATAAAAAAACCACATTTCTGGAGAATGTGGTTTTTTTGGTTTGAGTACTTGAAAGCCATAAATCAAATACTCAATTTAGTAGATAGCTCATTAAAATTGAACTTGATCTACATCAATTTCTACACGCTTAGCAGGCTTATAATCAATATCCACTTCACCAATTAATACCACAGGTGTTTTTGCAGAGATTGGTTTACCTTGCCAAAGTTCATCATCAATATCCACAGTGATCACACCCGTGCTATCGCGGAATTGATATTTTTCATCACCAGTTGCCTTAACAATATAGCCTTTTAATTTCACTGGCGTATCATCTTTGGCAGTTAAAGCACTTTTAACAGTCGTAATTGCTTGCGGTGCAATTGCTGCATGATTAACAGCACTTTGGTTCACTGCCGTATTAGCCATTGCAAATGTAGTTGCACCGACTAAAGCTGTCGCGATTAAAGCTTGATTTAACACTTTCATTTTCTATACCTTTTCAAGTGATGTTTGTTTCGATGAAGCTATTAAAACAAACAAAGCTGAAGCGAATCTTAAGAAATATGAATATTTATTAATCTTTGACAATTAACTTAGTGGTACGACTCTTAGCACCTCTTCTAACGTCGTTACCCCTTCAAGGACTTTTCGAGCACCCGCAATACGCAACGGTTCTACACCTTCTTTTTTTGCGTGAGCACGTAATTCATCTAAATTAAGATTAGCACTGATTTTTTGTTTTGTTTCTAGAGACACAGGCATAAACTCATATATACCCACCCGACCCTTATACCCTGTGTGACGACAATGTTCACAACCTTTGGCATGATACACTTGAGCAGGCATCTTCACTAAATACCCATAGGTCAGATGCTCCCATTCTTGAGCATTAGTTTCCCGTTTTTCTTTACAATGAGAACATAATTTTCTGACTAACCTTTGCGCCAATACCCCTAAGATTGTTGCCGCTGTTAAAAATGGCTGCACCCCTAGATCATGTAAACGAGTCAAGCTTGAAGGTGCATCATTTGTATGAAGTGTTGAAAGTACGAGATGACCTGTTAATGCAGCTTGAATCGCCATATTTGCTGTATCTTGGTCTCGGATTTCCCCAACCATGATAATGTCTGGATCTTGGCGCATAAGGGCACGTACACCATCGGCGAAATGAAGATCAATTGCAGGGTTTACCTGCATCTGATTGAAGCTCGGCTCTATCATCTCAATAGGATCTTCAATCGTACAAACATTTAATTGCTCAGTCGCAAGTTGTTTCATTGATGAATACAAGGTTGTGGTTTTACCTGAACCAGTTGGACCTGTCACTAAAATGATGCCGTGACTATTTTTGGTAATGGCATTCCATTGCTCTAGCAGTTTTCCTTCAAAACCCAGTTGTTGGAAACTCCTCACTAATACTTCAGGATCAAAAATTCGCATTACCATTTTTTCGCCTGCCGCAGTAGGCAGAGTTGATAAACGTAGTTCAGTTTCTTGCCCCTTAGGTGTACGCGTTTTTAATCGCCCATCCTGAGGACGTCGTTTTTCTGCAACGTTCATACGACCCAGAATTTTAATACGAGAAATTACTGCCGTGAGTGTATTGCTAGGCATGTTATAAATCGTGTGCAGCACGCCATCGATACGGAATCTAACGCGTCCTTTCTCCGAACGAGGCTCAAGATGAATATCACTCGCACCCTGTTCAAAGGCAAATTGAAGCAACCAGTCGACTAATTTTACGATGTGCTGATCGTTGGCATCAGGATTTTGACTATCACCCAATTGTAAAAGGGATTCAACACCTCGGCTCTGTCGGTCGTAAGCTCCTGAATATTGAGAGGAGTTTACTGCTCGGCTCACTTGATAATATTCAATCAAGTAACGTTGTAACTGCTCTGGATTCAATAAAACCTTAACAATTTTTTTAGGACTTAAGCTCTTTTCTAAATTCTTGACCCAATCATCCAAGAATGGTTGATCTGTACCAATTAAGATCTGATCAGGATGCACTTCCACAGCAAGAATTTTATTTTTGAATGCATATTCTTGTGACATGACCTGAGTCAGTGCTGCAACATCTGCTTTAAGCGGGTCGATCACATAATATTGGAGTTGTGTTTTTAATGCTAACCACTCGCATAAACGTTGCAGTGTTAACTTATGTTGAGGTTGAACTTGATCTACCAATTCAAAATGAGCAATCCACTGCAATGGATGCCATTTAAATTGATCTTTTTGGCGGTGTCGGGTTTGTATGAGCAACTTATCTCGCTCTAAAATACGACCATCTTTTAGTAGTTGTTCTAAACACCATGTTGTATCAATTTCAAAATTAAAATTCATTCAAATTGCCCCATTCCTTGAGCCCAACTATAGCAAATTCTTTATTCAACATTAGCCTTTAGCCTATTCAGAATTTACAATTAAATTCATTAGATCAAATTCAGCTTTAAATACATCAGTCCAACAATTTATTCGTTTGCACAAAGTTCCAGTGCAAAGATCTCAACCTCAGTATCCACTTTAAATTTGACATTTAAGAGGCCGAAACTTAGCCCATAAATTCGCTCAGGATCATTTTGATAAGATGGTCTTGGGTCAAATGACAAAACTTGTTCCAATTCCTTGATTAAACTTTCAGCGACACATTGTTGATCCAACAGTTGATTTCGCTGAATTTCAGCAGTTTTTGACCAAACAACTTTTTTTTGAATTGGCTTATCCTGTGCATAACCGCTCGTCGCCTCAACCACGGCATCAGAATATTGAATATATGGTTTGATATCGATAACGGGTGTTCCATCTAGTAAATCACTGCCAGACACATACAATCTCAAAGAATCACCTTCTTTAAAAAGTTTTTTGAATTGTACGACTGACATGCCGATAGGTGCTGGACGGTACATGCTTCTTGTCGCAAAGACTCCCACTTTTTTATTTCCACCTAAACGTGGTGGTCTGACTTGAGGCTTAAATTTTTGATTATCTTGATTTTTATTATCGTGAAACTGCCAAATCAGCCATAAGTGACTGAAATCATGTATACCTTCAAAAGCCAGTTCATCATTATATGGCGCCAATAGTTCAATATAACTTTCAACATTTACTAAATTTGGCTGACGTGGAATACCAAACTTTTCTTTGTAGGGAGATCTCATTATACCAATCACAGGTAAAGTCAGCTCATTCATAATCACTTTTTTTGATAAGCTCAATTAAATATATTCAGTTTATCGAGAATGGTTTTAGTTTAGAATAGCAAGCTGTTCTAATTTGATAATTTATTGAGACCTTTAATGGCTGCTTTTAACGTCGAAAAGATTACTCACGTACACCACTGGAATGACACATTATTCAGTTTTAAAACGACTCGCGATACAGCATTGCGTTTTAAAAATGGTCAATTTGTGATGATTGGTTTAGAAGTCAATGGCAAGCCTTTAATGCGTGCGTATTCGATTGCTAGCGCGAACTATGAAGAAGAACTTGAGTTTTTCTCTATTAAAGTTCCAGATGGTCCTTTGACATCAATCCTACAAAAAGTAAAAGTTGGTGATGAAATTTTAGTTTCTAAGAAACCGACTGGTACACTTGTTCTTGATGATTTAAATCCTGGTAAAAACTTGTATCTTTTATCATCAGGTACTGGTTTAGCTCCTTTCCTTTCGACTATCCGTGATCCTGAAACTTATGAGCGTTTCGAGAAAATCATCGTTGTACACGGTACACGCTATATCTCAGAATTGGCTTATCAAGACCTTATTCAAAATGAAATTCCAAACCATGAGTTCTTTGGGGAACTTGGTGCGAAAGAAAAGTTAATTTATTACCCAACAGTTACACGCGAAGACTTCCATACTCAAGGTCGTGTTACAACTGCGATTGAAACTGGTGCTCTTTTCGAGAAAATCGGCTTACCTCGTTTTAATCCTGAAACTGACCGTGCAATGTTATGTGGTTCTCCTGCATTCCTTGACGATGTAGCTGCACTTCTTGATCAACATGGCTTAAAAGAATCTCCACGTATGGGTGTTCTTGGTGATTATGTGATTGAACGTGCTTTTGTTGAAAAATAAAATTACGTACAAAAAAAAACCGAGCTTTTTTGCTCGGTTTTTTTATGGAGTGTTTTATTTTCCCTATTATTTAAATCGATTTTATCTTGATTTAACTCTGTAGTAACTTTATTCAGCAATGCTGAACTAGAAGCAATATCGTCATTTCAGATATTCAACATTCACAGTAATCACTACCACTTAGTTTCTAATGTATTAACTTTAATACTAGTAAACAATAGGGTTCTTTCATAAATCATTTTTTACTCAGTTCCATATTGTATATTCCAGCAATTAAATTGAATCTTAAACCCAGTCTTTTTCCTCGATTACGATATCGCTCGGCAAGGATTTTGAAGGTCTTCAAAGTTCCAAATACATGCTCAATCCCAATTCTTCTTTTATTGATTTCTTGGTTATAAAGTTTTAGCTCAGGATGTAGTTTACAGCGCTTTTTTGCTTTTAATGGCAATAGACTATTTGGATACACTGCATAGATCCCTTGATAGCCTTTATCTGCAAGAATAAAGGTATTTGCAGGAATTTGATTTAAGTTCTGTTTGAAGAGCTCGAAATCATGTACCGCTCCACGACTTGTACATAAACTCAGAATTTGCTGAGTTCTATAATGAATAATGGCCTGTACTTTAAAGGTATGCGCTTTCTTTTTGCCACTATAGCTTTTCTTCTGTTTTTTTAGGTCTTTGTATTGGTATTTCTGTAGCATCAACAATCACCACATTCCAGTCGATGCCTTCACCTTCAGGCAAATTCTTCGGTAAATTAAATAGATTGGACTTGATCAGGCAGTCTTCTACATGACGTACGACTCTTGAAGCAGTGGGCTCTGACACACCAAAGCTTGTTGCAACATGGAATAAGGTTCTGTATTCGCGCCAATAACTTAAACACAGAAGGATTTGATCTTCTGTGCTCAATTTAGTTGGTCTACCTTTAGTAGGGACATACATTTTTAGTTGTTCAACCATTGAATCAAAGGTTGACCATGAGATGCTTGTGTATCGCTTAAACTGTGTTTCAGAAAGCTTCTTTGAATCAATGTATTTCATCCGCAGATTATGCATGAAGATTTAAAATTCTTCGGTACAAATAATCAACTAAAGATAGATCTTTTTTGATTTATGAAAGAGATATAATAGAGCTATTATTTTCTAATAATATATTTTCCCAATAATTTATTGAATCCTTATCTTTTTTATTAAGACTTTCATAACCCTTACTCATTTTAATTTTTTTATTTTTAGAATTAAATTTGTATTATCCCCCTTTGATAATAATTCATTTAAAAGCAACAAACCACCACCATTATACTCTAAATTTTTTGAGCCCAATATTATTATTGAATAGTAAAAATCATCTTGGTCTTTTTGATTTTTTCTTTCAATTTCTAATGACTGCTTTTCTAACCCACCAAATAAATAAAAATCTTTAAGGAAAAAAGAAATTAAAACTTTAGATGACTCTAATTGAAACCTCGAGTCAATCGATTTAAATTTATATAATAAAGCTAAATATAATATCAATATAGCCAAAATTAATACAAAAAAATGTAAGAAATTTTTTTTAAAATCATAACATATTCCATTCTAATTTATTTAACATGTAATATTCCATAAAGTTTAAGCTGTCTATTCTTTCTGTACCATTTATCCTCATACTCAATCGTTGAAGTCGATGTTTTGTCAAGCATTTCCTTTAATTTACCCCAACTCTCTCTCCCTTGTTGATCAAAACTACTGATTGTTACACAACCATGACTAACAGTACCCGGATGAAGGCGAAAACCGAATCGTTTATTACCATATTGGTCTATAATCTCATCATCTATTTTTTCATCAATTTTTAATAACCCGTACCAATGATTATTATTGGGTCTGTCTGGATTAGGATATTCCGTTATATAATATGATCCTGGTGGTATTGGTTTTTCGTAATTATTTCCATTAGCGTTAAATACTCCCTCTTGACTAATATGACCACCAGTGAAAGCACCTATCCTCATTGATTCTTTCGTATCAACATCTGTAATAATCATTGTATTATTTTTACTACTAAATCCTATTCCAACTTGCAACCCCATTGGATCGACCCACTGATTCGGATCACTTACATAAGCGAAGTTATTTAAACCACCTAATAGACTGATCGGGTCTTTACTTATATACCGTGCACTAAATGGTTCATAATATCTGTAACGGTTGTAATGTAATCCTGTTTCCTCATCATGATATTGCCCTTGGAAACGGATATCACTTTGTTCTAATGGGTTCTCTTGGTGCTTCACTTTGATCTGTTGTGTTTGTCCCCATGTATTCAGCGTTAACTCCCAAATACATTCACCTTGTTCATTACTTAAGGCTTGAGGTGTTCCAACTTGGTCACAGTGGTAGAACGCAATCTGTTCTAACTCTGTTCGACTCTTCCTTGAGTCTGTTCTCCACACTGGATCTTTATGGATGGAATACGGTTCTGTTTTAAACCTTTGGTAATTCGGTGTTTCTATCAGTTGTATAAAGTGTTGATACCCTGCTTGGAATAGCGGTACAAAGCTATTCGGCTCATAGATATAGTGTTTGATATAGCTTTGATTGCCTTGTTCTGTGTTGTTTTTATCTAATGAGTGCTCGGTTATATGCAGGCCAATTGGTTGTGCTGTAGATTTTGTGTGTAAGCTTCTTCATTTGAAAATTATATGGCTGAAGAAGCCCTTAAGAATAGCTTTGTGCAACAAAGCCATAAACACAATAAAAATTCTAGCCTACTATTTCATTTTTTTAAAATACAATATCAATAGGCTTTAAATTTACTAATTTTGATTTAAAACATCTAGTCTTTCTAAGTTTTCTTTAGCTAATAAAAATCCATTACTCAACGATAGTTTATACCAATATTTAGCTTTAACCATATTTTTTTCGACACCTTCGCCATGCTCATACATCCAAGCTAAATTATTTTGTGCTAATGAATCATTCATATTAGCAGCCAGTTGAAAATAATGGAACGCCTTATTATTATCTTTCCGAATTATCTTCCCATCGTAATATTGCACTCCAAGCTCAGTAATTGATGGCAAGAAATCGTTTTCAACTGAAAACTCTAAGTTTTCTAACATTTTATTACTATTATTTTGATCTCTATAAATTAAAGCCAATTGATAAGCCCCTAAACTATCTCCCAAGTTTTTGGCAGACAAAAACCACTTCTTAGCTTTTTCAACCTCATTTTTTTCTAGATACAAAAAACCTAAGGAATAATGTGCCGGCGAAAAACAATATTTAGCTGACTCAATTAACAAAATCTCAGCCTTTTCATAATCTACTAGAACATTATTCCCAACCAAATAAGAATAACCATAATAATAACTTTTATAAAAATTATCATTCATTTTGTTAATATTATACTTAACTTTCTTATTATTTCCCTGTAAATTATATAAACTATTCTCCATAACTTTATCCGCTATCGAATAATCAATATCAATACAGTTTGCATATACAAAAAAAGGGGAAAATAAAAATATAAACAAAAATTTAATCAAAGATCACCTCAACATAACAAATATAGAAATTAAAAACATGACCAAAAATACTATTTGCACTATATAAAAAATTTTTATTTTTTCACTATAATAGCCACCACCCCCTCCTTTAAATAAAATTTTTTTTATATATACAATATGATTTATACTTTTTAAGTTAAAATCAATATAACTTTCAACCTCTCCTTTTTCTAAAAGATATTTATACAAATAAAACCGAACTAAACAAAAACTTATTATAAAAAAAAGCAAACTCAAAATAAAAATTAAAACAATTAAACCATCAGTCATTATCTTAACCCCCCGAAATCTAAAGGTTTTGTTGGAAGCATTCTTTGATTTTGCCTAATTTGTTCATAATCAATTTTTGTTTCAGGAGCCAAGGCATCTTTTGATCTTTTCTCCCCACTTACTCCACTTACAGCTGCTCCTAATCCCACACCCACTGAAGCATTTCCATAAAGCCCTCCCCCCCTTGAATAACCAACACAAGTTTGTACTGCTAATCCTAGTCCTGCGCTAGCACACAATTCATAATATTTACCATCTGTTTGCGTACCCGCATTAATAACCTCTCTTGTTGAAGTAACTTCCAAAGCAACTCCGTATGCATTTCCGCCTCTAACATTATACTTCCCATTCCCATCATAGCCTGCAGATGCTGTTACACCAACTAAAGCTGCAGCAGTAGCGTTTACATTCATACCAGTAAGTACCCTATCAGTCATTTGATATAGTTCTGGTGCATCCTTAAGTCTAGTTGGTATTTTTGCTCCAGGAATGCGTTCAACAAATGCCTCTCTCATAGCGCTACCAAGAGTTTCATCCAACCCCAACGGATCCACCCACTGATTCGGATCACTTACATAAGCTGAGTTATTTAAACCACCTAATAGACCAATCGGATCTTTACTTATATACCGTGCACTAAATGGTTCGTAATATCTGTAACGGTTGTAATGTAATCCTGTTTCCTCATCGTAATATTGCCCTTGGAAACGGATATCACTTTGTTCTAATTGGTTCTCTTGGTGGTTCACTTTGATCTGTCGTGTTTGTCCCCATGTATTCAGCGTTAACTCCCAAATACATTCACCTTGTTCATTGCTCAATGCTTGAGGTGTTCCTACTTGGTCACAGTGGTAAAACGCAATTCCTTCCAACTTCGCTCTATTCTTTCTTGGGTCTGTTCTCCATACTGGGTCTTTATGGATTGAGTAGGGTTCTGTTTTAAATCTTTCGTAATTCGGTGTTTCAATCAATTTAATGAAACTTTGATACCCTGCTTGTAAGAGCGGTACAAAGCTATTCGGCTCATAGATATAGTGTTTGGTATAGCTTTGCTTGCCTTGATCTGTGTTGTTTCTATCTGTTGGATATAAACTGGTTTTTGATTCCCAGATCATTAAATCCCCATCCCAACCAAATAAGGTCAGGCTGTTGATTGTTTTGTTGGCTTTATATAAGCGTCGTCCAAAAACATCGTAGCCGTATTCAGTAATTTGCCCATTATGGTCGCTTTCGATTAAGCGATTTAAATTGTCCCACTTCAGTTTTAGTTGTTGGTCTGCCTGCTGGGTTTCAATCACATTACCTTGGGCATCGTATTTGTAGTGTTTGCCTTGATAGTGTTTCACCAAGTTGTTATTGATTTCTGCACTTTGCGTTACAACTGGGTCTACTAAGTTGCCCGCTGGGTCAAAATGGTAACGTTCAGTTTGCTTTGAGCTTTGCGCTTGTATTAAGCGACCAATCGCATCGTATTGATAACTAAGTATGCCTTTTTGACTGTCTTGAACTTGAGTCAACAAGTAGTTGGCATCATAAGTGTATTGGCGTTGTGCCTGATGTTGTGTTCTATTGGCTGTTTCTTGTTCTACGTGTATATGCTGTGCAATCAGCAATCCAACGTCATTATATTGGTTGCTTTGGATTAAACCATTGGCAAGGTAACGTTCTGTTTCTCGGTGTAGGTCATCACGTTTAAAACCAACCATATCTTTTTTATTTAGGGCAATACCGTAGATATGTCCTGATCCATAAGTTAAGTGGCTAATTTCCTGACCATCCGGACGAACAGTTTTGATGAGATTGCCGAGTTCATCGTATTCATAGCGTAGTACTGCAGTCATTGGTTTCAGATTTGGCACTTGGTAGTGTTGGTGTTCTCTAACCAATTGTCCTATCGCATTATGGTAGAAGTCGTTTTGGCTCTGTTGGTTCTTTGCTTGAATTAACTGGCTATTCAGATTGTAAGTAAACTCTTCTGTTTGTTGTTCTTTACTTTTGCGGTGAATGTAGGTTTTTGACGCAATTTGTCCGTCTTCATAGTAGCCAAATTGTGTGATGATATTCGGTTGTTGAATGTGGCTAAGTCGACCAAGCTCATCGTAACTATAGTGTTTTTCTTCACCATCAAAGGCTTGTTCTCGTGTGAGATAACCATAACTGTTGTATTCGAATACATATTCTGCATGGTTTTGGTTGATAAGTTTCTGTATACGCCCTTGTTTATCCCAGTGATAAGCAATTTGGTGTTTGTTGGTATCAAGGCGTTTTTCTAATAGCCCCACTGCATTGTAGTGATATTGAGTCACCAGTCCTTTGGTATCAATGTGTTTGAGAAGGCGTCCTTCTTGGTCATGTTCAAAGTGTTCTTTTTGTTCATCTGGGTAAATGATCGTTTTGAGTTGGCCTTTGTCTATACCTTGATCACTATAGATGTATTGCACACCTGTTTGATCTGCGGCTTGTTGTTGCTTAAGTAGCCCTTCCTCATCATATTGCCAAGCACTTTCTTTACCCGAACAATCGATATAGGAGATCATTTGTCCAAGGTCGTTGTATTGGATTTTCTTAACACCACCTTTGGCATCAGTAATTTCAATCAATTGACCTTCGGCATTGTAATTATATTGTGTTGTGTGACCCAATGGATTGATTTCTTTGGTCATCAAGCCATCTGCATTGTATTCGCGTTTCCAAATATGACCTTCAGGATCTTTTATTTCAGTTAGATTTTTATATTCATCATAAGCAAATCGAATCACTCCGCCATTTGGTTGAATGATTTTACTCAGCTGACCTTCTTCATTGTATTGCTGTTGAGTTTCACGACCACTGTAATCAATCTCTCGAGTGATACGTTTATGTTGATCACGTGAATACCATTTTTCACGACCATCTGCTAATCGAATACGATAAGTAAAACCATCTAAATCAAAGTAGTAATAAGTCGGCACGTTGTAAGCATCATACACAGCGACTTGACGCAGACGAGGATGCCATTTTAAAGTTGTTTTAAAGCTTCCATCATCCGCCCATTCTTCAATGGCTTTTGCATTTGGTTCATTCGAATCATAACGAATATTTTGACCACGACCTGATCGATCGGTATAACGTGTTAATTGATGATACGCATTATATGAATACTGACGAGCGTGACCATTCTCATCATATGCTTCTACTAAATTTCCGTCATGATCGTACCCATAACGAGCAAGAGGTTGTTCTTGATCATCCACAAATATGGCGATAATTTTTGCTTGATCATTGTAAGCAAATTTCAAAATTTGCTGAGTCTTCTTAAAATTAAAATGGACGGTTTGTAAATAAGCTTTGCTATTTAGCAAGATATAACGAAGATCAACTTGTTCTTGAGTTGATGAATTTTTCTCTTGTGTAAGCTGATAACTTTGACCTTGATCGAATGTACTAAATTGATAATCCCATTCTGTTCCAAAATTTAGGACTAATTCACCCTGTTCATTTAGACGCGTTGTAATACCTTGGAATGGAACTTCATAGGATTCACTCATAATGATCGATGGCAATTGTTGTTTTCTGCCTTTCGCATCAATAAACAAATAACCCTTTTCATTTGGAACAATCAAATTAGAAAAAGGCATTAACCAACGAGTACCCAAAGCACCGTTATCGAATTCCGCCATTTGGGAGTTATAAAGTCGATTGAATACTAATCCCAGCTTAGGTAGGCTGAAGTCTACATGGGAAACTCGTTCAGCACCTATAGAATAGCTAATACTATGAGCAGTATTGGTTTCAGCACTTGTTGTTGGTTCAGCTGGATTCAAACATGGAGGATCCATTAATGCATCTGCTTGCAAACTTACAAATTCAAGGATATCGCCATCAGTTTGACGCTCAAATTCACCAGTTTGATTAATCGGAACACTGGCATTTCCCTTATTTTGATTATCTTGAATAGCTTTAAGTGTTTGTTGAATGAGCCAACCAAGACTGTATTGCAAGCTTGGGTTTGTCTGATTCTGCAAATCGTTACTAATCGAAGTAATCGCCTCTACAAGTAAAGTTTCAAAATGACTTGAAGTTGCTTCAATTTTAGGCGTTAAATCTGCTTGAGGCTCAACACTGAGTAAATCTATTAATGGTATTGCCCAATTTTGAAATTGTAAATTTGGATCTCTTTTTTCAGCTGATGCGCTCGATGTTGTTTCCGTTGCAACAGACGATAATGAAGATGATTGAAGAGATTTTAGAATCTTAACAGCCAAGGCATTTGCATTCGTTAATAAGTCCGCTAATTTAGCTTGTGTCTCTTTTAGATAGGTCTCTAAATTCCCTGCCATTCTTGCATTAAGATGTAATTCCATACGTCGAATGTCAGTTGACTTAATTTTACCATTTTCAGGATATAGACATTCAGCCATTAATCCTAAAATGGGACGTAAACCCATCCTTGCATGTGCTTCATGTTTAGGCTCTGCAAACAATCCAATTAAATTCGCACCAAGCAAAGCATTTCGTTGTATTGAAAGCACTTCTGTTTGAGGAGACATTGCATACAACAATAAATCAAGCACACTTCCACTTAAAGCATATATATTAGCTACAGTAGTTATATGGGCATTTGCTTTGACTTTAAGTAATGATGTTTGGCCACAGACCACAAGGAAATTTTCAATTTGATTAGCAATAACTTGTAAGTCAGCTACACTACTCACACTGTCTAAATTAAATACAGCAAGTTCAACACTCGATTGTGCATTATTAGAAACTTGTTCGTTTTCAGTTGCCATGACTAACCTATATATTTTTAATCTTTTAAGTTTTTCGCGTTATATTGTTCTAAATCAGGACGATCATTACTCGTTTTTAATCGAGTTGTTTCCGTATATTTAATGCCGCCAGATTGATAATATTTTTGTGAAATAAACTGATCATCTGCTGATGTTGAATTGTTTGTACTCACATCTACTTTATTCACTTGTATAGGCTTATTAATCTCAACAGTCTTTTGATTTGTTAACAATGGAGCTGGATTCGATTTCGTACTGATTCTTGTTGTTTCGGTATACGTTAATCCGCCAGATTGATAATATTTCTGTGCAATGTAGTCATCAGTTACAATGACCTTTTCAGATTGATTCGTAATATTTTCCTGATCCAATGCTGTATCAAAATTTGTATTTGGCATAAACCCAGTTGAATTCATAAAATTCGGAATCAACTTCGATGTGGCCTGCTGAGTTATAAAATCAACGCCTTGCGTACGAATCATATCTAGTGATTGAGAAGGATTTACTGCCATTTGGCTTATAGTCTTCAATTGATCAGGACTTAAACCTAAATTTAATTTTTCTGAAATTCCACCTAAAGTAGAACTTGCCACTTGATTTTTGAGTTGCCCAACAGTTTGGTCTGCTAGACCTTTTAAAGCATTCTTGCCTATATCCTTTAAATTCATACTATCAAGTTGAGTCAAATTATTTTTAACTTGAGCCATTAAATTCTGACCCAGCTGATTTAAGCTCGAGTTCACAAAATTAGATGCACCAGGAATTACTGCATCTGCCCAATCATAACTTCGCGAAAAATGACTTGATAATGCCCAAGGACTTCGCTCATCTTTATCAAAAATCACTTGTGCACCACCAGGAGCAATTCCTGTTACTTGAGAAAAACCATTCGCATCTAATTTCCCTGTTATTGTCTTCCCAAGAGAGTCAATAACTTTATATCCAGCTCCTTTAAAGAATTCACTTCCACCATAACTTCTTAAAAGATTCAATGCGCCTTTTAACGGTTGCATTGTTGGCAATTGAGCTGAAGTACTTACACTCGCTCCCGGCTTAAATAAATGTTGTCCAGCTTTGACTTCAAACTTACCAGCTGTGGTCGGTAAAACTCCCGAACTGCTAATTTCAATCTGTGAGCCGCCACCGATCAACACTATTTTTTTTGCCGCTTTAATTTCAATTCGATCTTCCGTGGAAATAATCTGCACACCCTTTCTTGCAATCAGATCAGCACCATCTCCTTGAGCTTGAATCTCGATCTTGCCTTTCCCTGCATACAGTCGTGCCCCTTCTTGCGTTGCAAATAAGCTGATCTTTTTGCTGGCATGTCCGATGATACTGTCTTGCGTGCTGGTGTTAATGCTTCCTTGTGCAATTTGGTTGATCTGCCCATCTGCACTGAGGTGGATGTCTTCGTTACTTTCTATGGCAATTGAACTTGGTGAAGCCAAGAGCATGATCGCTTGTTTAAAAGCCGCGGCTTTGCTTTGGTCTTCGCTCTCTAAGTTCTTGAGATAGCCCTGTAGGTTTTCGAGTAAGCTCAGTGGATCAGTTTGTTGATTTTTTGCCACTTCACTCAAAGCTTTGGCATTGTTTAAGCTACTTTCGAGTTGTTGTTTGGCTTCGCTTGCATCGAGATGGTTTGCTTTGGCTTGTTCTTGTTTGTAGGTGGAGATGAGTATGCCTTCGCCTGCTCGTACTGCACCCCATTGGTCTGTTCTGAGTTCGAAGCCTTCACCTCGTCCTTCACTTTCTGCGGTTGCTTTGGGATGACTGAGATTCCCTAGGTTGAGTTGGCTCGCCCCGTGGGTGTTTTGCAGTTGAGTGGAAATTTGTCCTGTGGTGTCATCAAAGCGGAGTTGTCCATAGCCTTCGCCTTGGACTTCTTTACTTTTAATCCCTGCGAGTTTTTTGGTATCTGGCAGTTGGCCTTGACTGTCAAATCGAGTTGGGCTGCGTTGGGCTTCATGTAGGCGGCCCACCACAAAGGGACGGTCGATGTTGCCGTCAAAGAAGTCGATGACCACGATTTCATTGATTCGAGGAAGGAAGCGTGCACCATAGCCTTCGCCTGCCCATGGGGTCAGTACATCGACCCAAGCTGAATCGGTGTCGTTGTTGTTACTGCCGGCACCGCCATCAAATTGGTGGTCTTCTGCTCGGGTAAACAGGAAGCGTACTTTGATGCGTCCCCATTCATCGACATGGATTTCTTCTCCTGCAGGTCCCACCACTTTGGCGCGTTGCGGATGGGTGCTAGGTCGATGTTGTAGTGGGTTGTATTCGGGTACGGTTTTGATGTTGCGTCGTTGTAGGATGAGTTCGCTGGCTTGGCGTTCTTGGTCCGTGTGGGTTGCTTGGTTGGTGTTTGTCTTGTGTTTTGGCGTCCATTGGCTGCGTTGTAGCAGTTGTTGGACTTGTTGGTCTAAGTCTTTGGGTAGGTTGTTTTGGTTGTAGTAGCGTTTGCCAACAATGAGGAATTCTTGGTCAGCTCCGCTGTGTTGTTCAATTTCTGGATGGCCATCGAGTTTGAACCAGTAGCCGACTTGGCTGTCTCTGACGCTGGCTTTGGCGATGAATTGTTTGCTTTGTCCGGCGTAGTAGTCGCTGAGGTGTTGGTTGAGTTTTTCAACTTGACCGTTACCTGAGGCGGTGGCTTGGTCTTCGCCTTTGAGGTCTTGGATCCATGCAGGGCTGATGTGCCATGCTTGTTCGAGGCCTAGGCTGGCATTGTCTTGGTGGTCACTGTGTTGGTGTTTGCTTTGTACTGACCCTGCGCCTTCTTCTTGTTCGAGGGCTGTGGCTTGCCAGCGTTGTAGGTGGACTGCGGTGGGTTGTAGGCTGCGTTGTCCGATAAAACTGGTGATGCTATCAAATTGTTCTGTCGCATCACTACGGTGGTAGCGAATGTTGCGTCGGTTAAGCGCTTGGTATTGGCTGTTGTCATCAATCAGGCGGAGCTTTTGTGCTTCAATCGGGCTGTTGTTGCTCGATACAATCGGTTGGGCTTCATCAATGAGCCAGTTAATGCCTTCACTGCGTAGTAAGCGAGTCAGAAAGTCGTAGTCACTTTCGTTGCTTTGCATGATGAAGGGTCGGATATCGTATTGTTGTTGTAATCCACTATGGTCTAGGCTGAAGCTCGAGGCAAAGAGTGGGCTTTTGTTTTGCCATTCTTCAAAGAGGATTTCCACCACTTCGACCACGGATTTGTTCATAAATACGCGGCTGTTGCGGCGTTTGTGCCACAAGTTTGTTGCATCGTTGAGCGTGAGTTTGTAGAGGGTCAGTGCCCCATCGCTTTGTCCTTGTGAGGCTTCGGTGATGATACCAGTGGTTCTAAACAGGGTGCCTTGATCAGTGACTTGATCGACGGCCACTTGTGTGCCGATGAATTGTTTGAGTGGAATTAAGGCATTGGTCGAGAGACAGATGAGTTCTGCTTGCACGCCTTCGTTAAGGGCATGGCTGCCATCGATGCGTTGTAGGAAGACTTGGCTATTCAGTTGTGAATGACTGAATTGGATGTGGAGGGCTCTGTTTTGGGCGGTTAGGCCGAGCTG